>JASICF010000290.1 GCA_030044775.1 Candidatus Sulfotelmatobacter sp.
GACAACCACGGACTCGGCATCCGCAAGCGATCAAGCTTTCTTCGGCTTCGTGTTTCTTGCTGCCGCAACTCAGTTCGCTGCCCCTTGGTTTCTTAAGGCGCAGGACAAGGCGAGCGATGCGGGAAGGGTTCGCGGTTAGGACCGATCATGGCCAATAACAAATCCGTTCTCTTCAAAATCAAGCGTCAAGCCACTCCCACCTCCAAGCCGTACTGGGAGGAATTCGAACTTGCCCATCATCCCGGCATGAACGTTATCTCCTCGCTCATGGAGATCGCTGCCAACCCCGTCACCCGCGACGGCAGGCAGACCACCCCGATCACCTACGATTCGAATTGTCTCGAAGAAGTCTGCGGTTCTTGCGCCATGCTCGTCAACGGACACGCGCGCATGGCCTGCTCTGCACTCATCGACAATCTCGAGCAGCCGGTAAAGCTCGAACCGTTCTCAAAATTTCCCGTCATTCGTGATCTCGCGGTCGATCGCAGCGTGCTCTTCGAAAATCTCAAAGCCGTCAAAGCCTGGGTTCCCATCGACGGCACTTACGATCTCGGCTCCGGCCCGCGCCTCACGCAGCAGGAGCAGGAAGCGGCGTATCCGCTTTCTCGCTGTATTTCCTGTTGCTGCTGCATGGAAGTGTGTCCGCAATTCAATGACGACACCGGTTTCGTCGGCGCGGCAACCATTGCGCAGGTTCGGCTCTTCAATACGCACCCCACGGGCCAGGCGCTCAAGCGTGATCGGCTTGCTGCACTGATGGGCGACGGTGGCATCCAGGAGTGCGGCTACGCGCAGAATTGCGTCGAGATTTGCCCGAAAGATATTCCTCTGACGAAATCAATTTCCGAGGTCGGCGGCGCAGTGATGAAGCAGGCTCTCGGCGATCTGTTCCGCCGCTGACTTTCTACCGCGTGTCCAATTTGCCTTCAGGCAACAGAAATCTAATTACACTTGTGACTCGCCGCGCGGACGTTTCACCACTGATTCGGAAGTTCACCACACTTCCGTGAGCCGCGACTTCCCGCGCTGGACGGGCGATTTGAGAGCGCAAAAATCAGCTTTCTGCAAGGTGACCTGCGCGTTTTCCCTCATTACGGACGCGGTTTTCTGTCACTTCGACACAACTTGTCATCTCTGTTCGGCATCGAACGTTCGCTATCTCGCTGTCTGGCGAGCACATGAGTGGTCCGTAATCGCGGTCGGACAGATGGCGCTGCGCATGCACCTTTTACGAGCGTAGCGCGACGCGAAACCGGAAGGTAACGTGGGGGGTAACCACAGCAATGTCACTCGTTCCGGTAACGCTCGTAATGGCGAGCTCGCAGTCAATCGTAGGAGCGCTTGACAGCGTAGCTTAGAATATTCCAACCGTCGCGGAATAGCCCGCGGCAGATTACGAGACCACGCCTTGAGATTACAGCGCCAACTGACTCTAGCTTGTTTGTTTGCTTTCATCTGTAGCTCCGCATTTGCGGCCACAACCACCGCAATGCGCAAGCCGATTCACCGTCACCGTTTCCATCGGTTTCATTGGACTCGCTGGAATCCGATGTTCCGTCCGTCGCACGAATCCTTGTTATTGCAGAACGCAGAAATCGACCGTCTCGAATTGCCCCGCATTCAAGACGACAATGAACTCGAAGCCCTGAAAGAAAGCGGCGCGCTGCAGCCGATCATCGCCAACGAGGCTCTGCGCTTCGATCCGCGTCTCGATCCTTCACGCCGTTATTGCCGTCCCTGGACACGAGATTTCGTTCAGGACATCGCGCAGGCTTACTATCATCGTTTTCATGAGCAGATCCAGGTGAATTCGGCCGTACGCACCGTCAAGGTTCAGAAAAAACTTCGCCGCCATAATCGCAACGCAGCTCCTGCAGAAGGTGATACGGCCTCGTCGCATCTCGCCGGATTGACTGTTGATCTCCAGCGCCGCGGCATGTCGCAGGATGAAATTCACTGGATGCAGCGTTATCTTTTCTACATGAAGTCGCTCGGACTCGTTGAGCCTGAAGAAGAGCGTCACCAGTGGGTCTTCCACATCATGGTTTCAGGCCGTTACGCATCCTGGCGCGAAACCGAGGATGTCGTTCCGGTTGAGCGCCCCGAACCGGCCACCGTCACTGCCGAAAGCCGCGCCGAATAGCACCGTATAATCTCCAGCAATCATGATTGTTCTTATGGCCGGTCTCCCAGGCGCCGGCAAGTCTACGCTCGCTCGCGAGCTGGCGGCACGGACCGCTGGCCGCGTGATTGGCAAAGATGAAATCCGCCACGCGCTGTTTGCCAAAGATGAAATCGAATACTCTTCACGGCAGGATGACTTTTGCCAGCAAATCACGCTCGCGACCGCGGGTTACTTGCTCCAGCAAGATCCGCGGCGACATATTTTTCTCGACGGCCGCCCATTTTCGCGCCGTTATCAGGTCGAAAATGTGAAGCATGCCGCACTGTCGTTGCACCAAAGCTGGCGAATTCTGGAATGCGTTTGCTCCGAAGAGACCGCGAAACATCGGCTCGAGGATCAACTCACGGCTGCGAGGCATCCGGCCGACAATCGCAACTTCCAGCTGTATCTTGACGTTCAATCTCGCTTCGAAACTATCGCTGCTCCGAAGACCGTGATCGACACCGATCAGCCGCTGCACATCTGCATCGATCAGGCTCTCGCGGCTCTTCGCTAAACGCAATATTGTCGATTCGTGCTTCCTTCTGCACTCGTCTCCCTATACAATCTCTCACTTGCCCTCAGTCGCTCGGCCAATTTTATGAATCGTTCTAGCCTCGTTCTGTTTTCGTGTTTACTATTCGCGGCTTATTCTGCTGCGCAGTCTTCCAATCCCTCCGGACCGGAAGTCACCGCTAAGGCTCGCGCCATTCAAGAATCAGCTATCGTCATCGATACCCACGCCGATACGCCAC
>JASICF010000291.1 GCA_030044775.1 Candidatus Sulfotelmatobacter sp.
GGCGAGGAAACTTACTGGCGATCACAAAGCGGACAAGGACAAGTCTTCAGAGCTGCGCAGGTATCTCGTAAACGGCGAGCCGACCGAGAATCGCATCGCGCTGGCGTCGAAGGGATCGCTGCGAGCAGAAGTAACCGCTTCCGGGCGTATGGCGCATTCTGCGTATCCCGAACTAGGCGACTCAGCGATCAATAAGCTGATTGCCGCTTTGGCGCGCTTGCAAGCGATGCCGCTGCCAAATGATCCTGAGATTGGCCCGTGCACCTTGAACATCGGATTGATCGAAGGCGGCCGCGCACCCAACGTGATTCCGGACTATGCTCATGCCGATTTGATATACCGCCTGATCGGGCCGACGGAGGATCTGCGCCAGCAAATTCTGAAAACCGCGGGAGACGGCGTGAGGGTCGAATTTCCTTTGGAGCTGCCGTTCATGCGGCTAAGCCAAGTTAACGGACTCCCGACGATGATCGCGGCATTCACCACGGATATTCCAAAGCTGACTAACTGGGGCGAACCCCTGCTGATCGGGCCAGGATCGATTCACGTGGCGCACATGGAAGGGGAATTCATCGAGAAAAAGCAACTTATCGAAGCGATCGATTTGTACTGCGTGATTGCGAAGCGGCTTGTTCAGGCCTGACCAGTTTTGGTCAAGCATCGCCGATGGCCTCGCTCGGGAAATCCTTGAAGAGATCCTTCGTTCTGCCGTGAAGTGCGGCCTTCCCGATAGCGTCCTTCCGACCCACACCTGACCCGACTCACCGTGATCATTTTCTCTCTTTGTCAATTGTCCGTAAAATCTTCGGAGATACGCGAAGGAGTCTCATGAAAACCCGATTGTGTCTTGGAACGCGCGTTCATCGACTCTTATTTCCCATGATTTTATTTTTTTCCGGTTCTTCGCCGGCGCAGACCGTCAGTCTGCGGCATGCCGTAGAACTCGCTCTGCAGCATGCCACGGGTATCACCATTGCGACTGCGGATGAAACTCACGCGAACGCGAGCTACCGCGAACTGAGGAACAGCTACATCCCGCAGTTGAATGTGGGAGCAGGAATCGGATACAGCGACGGTTTTCCTTTGAGCCTGGAAGGCGGAGCACCATCGCTGGTGAACGTAACGGCGCAATCGGCTCTGTTAAATTTGGCTCTGAGCGACTTCATTCGGGCGGCGCGCGACGAGATCAAAGTTGACGCGCTAACCACCAAAGACCAACGCGGCAAAGTCATTCAAGATACGGTGCTCAGTTACGCAGAATTAGCGAAATGGGAGCAACGCTTGAGCAGCCTGGGCGAAGCCAGAGGAGAAGAAGAAAAGATGGAAAAGGCAGTGGAGGAACGGGTGAAAGCCGGCGTCGACAGCGCTATGGATTTGAGCAAAGCGCGACTGTCGGTGGCACGGGTAAAGCTTCGCGTGGCGGAAGCGAATGGTGCGGCCGATGTGCTGCGCGAGCACCTTGCGAAAATGACGGGTGTGCCGTCCGGGTCGTTCGAGATCGATCCCGATTCAATCCCGGCCCTGCCTTCCGCGAAGGAGGACGTGGACGTTGCCGATAAAAGTTCGGACCAGAATCCAGCCGTCCAGGCCGCGGTCGAAGAGGCACGGGCTCAATTTCTGCGGCTGCAAGGAGAAAAGCGGTCTCTGTGGCCGAGCGTGGATTTTGCCACACAGTATGCGAACTTGACCACCATCAATAATTACCAGAGGTTTTACCGGCCCGGATCGTTTCAGCCGAATAACGTGACTGTTGGCGCTGCCATACGATTCCCCTTCTTCAACCTGGCGCAACATGCGCGAATCCAAGAAGCCGAGGCCGATGCGGAGAAAGCCAAAAAGCAGGCGGAAGCGGCGCGTAATTCTGCGTCGGAAGAAACTCTGCGCCTGCAACACTCGGTGGTTCAAATGCAGGATGCTCGCGACGTGGCGGAGCTCGAGTATGAAATCGCCCAGCAGAACGTTCAAGCGATCAAAACCCGCATGGAATCCTCGACTGCGAACTTGCACGACCTGGATAATGCAGAAACCCAGGCAAACGAACGTTTTATAACCCTGCAAGATTTTGCATTCGAGCTCGAGCGCAGCCAGGTCGAACTTATGCGCGCGACGGGCGATCTGGAGGGCTGGGCGTTAGGGATGAGGTAGGCCATTTCTCTTAACCCAGAGGGCAGTTTGCCCTCTGCCGATTTCAGACCCTTGATGCTTGATTCTTTGACGTGAAAACTTAAGTAGTGCGCAGGGGTTTGCATTCTGGGAGCGGGGATCTGCTCAAGCTTTTATGATTGCGCAGCCGCTGAACGTTGATTTTCGCCTGTACAGAGCCGGTGAGCTTCCATTCGGCACAAAACAGATTTCGCGGCGCTCGCCGATCGATAGAATAACTGCAACGTATTCTGTAGGTTGAAGAATAAACCCAATGCGTTTTTTAAGGGGAGCCGGAACCTCTCTGGACACTCTTTACGGAATTCGCTGCGCGGTGAATGTTAGAATAGACGGACACTCAATATGCCTCTTAAGACACTGTTTCTGAACCCACCTTCTTTCGACAACTTTGACGGCGGGGCCGGATCCCGCTGGCCCGCAACACGCGAAATCGAATCCTATTGGTACCCGGTATGGCTGGCTTATCCGGCGGGAATGCTGGAGGGAGCGCGCCTGCTGGATGCACCCCCGCATCATGTTTCAGCCGAGCAAACCATCGAGATTGCGAAGGCTTACGAATTTCTCGTGCTGTTCACCAGCACGCCCGGCTTCCCGGGCGATATCGGGCTGGCCAACGCAATCAAAGCGGCGAATCCCCGGATCAAAATAGCGTTCGTTGGGCCGCATGTGACGGTGCTGCCCGAAAAATCTCTGCGGGATTGTTCTGCAATCGATTTTGTGGTGCGTAAGGAATTTGATTACGCCGTTGTCGATTATGCGAAGGGTAAGCCTCTTGACGAGATTGCAGGAGTGTCGTTCCTAAAGAAGGGCAAGATCGTTCACAATCCCGATGCTCCCCAGCTTCAGGATCTGGATGCCCTGCCGCACGTCACCGATATTTACAAACGCGATCTCGATGTCACGCGCTATAACGTTCCCTTCCTGCTGCATCCCTACGTGTCGCTCTATACCACGCGCGGCTGTCCCGCGCAGTGTACGTTTTGCTTGTGGCCGCAGACCTTGAGCGGGCATCCGTGGCGGAAGCGATCTACGGATGACGTCGCAGCAGAAATGTCGAAGGTGAAATCGTACTGGCCGGATGTGAAGGAATTCTTTTTTGACGATGACACCTTCAACATTCAAAAGGCGCGGACGATCGAATTGTGCACAAAACTGAAGCCGCTCGGCTTGACGTGGTCGTGCACCTCGCGCGTCACCACCGACTACGAGACGCTCAAGGCGATGAAAGAGGCCGGCTGCCGCCTGCTGATCGTGGGTTATGAATCCGGCGATCCGCAAATCTTAAAGAACATAAAGAAAGGCGCGACAGTCGAACGGGCAAAACAGTTTACCAAGGACTGCCACAAGCTCGGACTCGTCATCCACGGCGACTTTATCATGGGATTGCCCGGCGAAACCCATCAGACGATCAACACCACGATTAATTTCGCGAAGGAACTGGATGTTGAGACAATTCAGGTTTCCGTCGCTCACGCCTATCCGGGCACCGAGCTATATGACTACGCGGTAAAGAACGGATTCATGGTTGCCGACAGCAAGATGGTGGATGAGGGTGGGCATCAACTGGCCCACATTCAATACCCCGGCCTTCCGGCGGATGAAATTCTCGCCGCTGTTCACCGTTTCTACGACGAATATTACTTCAGGCCGAAAGCCGTCTTCCGCATCCTGAGAAAGGCGGCCTTCGACAGCAACGATCGCAAGCGCCTGTATCACGAGGCGAGGGGGTTCCTGAAACTACGCGCGCAGCGCAACCGGATGGTAAAGAAGCACGCCAGCCAGCCCGCAGCTGCAGCGGAGCCAGTGAAGGTTTAGCCCTTTGTTTGTTTGCGTTTGTTGCGCCGGGGATAGAAATTTCCCCGGCGTTATTGTCTGCGATCTCGGTAGAGGGCGAGCACTCGGGATATTGTCGAAAACTTCTCCGGGGACCAAAATGCATTGGGAAGTAGACGATGTGTCACAATAACCACCGAGCCACGCGGGAGCGCACGCTCCGATGACGTTCGACAAGTATCTTGTATTAAGCGGAGTCACCGTATTCGCTGCCAGCGGCGACTCCATGCTCTCCCATGGAATGCAGGAAACCGGCGGCATTTCCTTCCATCACCTCACGCTCGTGATTGCCGCGTTGCTGAATCCCTGGGTAGCGATCGGCGTTCTTCTTCTGCTGGGCTTTTTTGCCACGTACATGATTGCCTTGTCGTGGGCCGACCTCACGTACGTGATGCCGGCGACATCGATGGGATACGTTTTGCTCGCGCTGATCGCGCGCTTCATCTTGCACGAGCATGTGAGCGCGCTGCGGTGGCTGGGCATCGCGCTGATCACGGGAGGTGTGGGATTTGTCGCCGGCGGCCCGGAACTTACAACCAACCGTGCGGCATCGACGAAGCGGGATCAGCCGCTGTTTGCCCCCGACCAGCAGGAAGCTCTACGTGCGGTGGAGGGAACGCGCAGGCGGAGTTAGATCATGAGGACCCTTTACACGTGGGGCGCGATTCTTGCGATCGTGCTCGCATCAGTGGTTGGCGATATTTTTCTTTCCCGCGCGATGAAAGAAGTGGGAGACGTGGGAGAGCTATGGAAACGCCGCGGTTTGATCCCCGTAGTCCGAAGCACGTTGGGAAATCCTAACTTCCTGTTCGGACTGATCGCTACCGCAATGGCATTTTTCAGCATGCTGTTTGGGCTTTCCTGGGGAGACGTAAGCCTGGTAGCGCCTGCCGCCGCTTCCCTTACTTTCATCGGCAATGCAGTCGCTGCGAAAATCTTCCTGCGTGAGAAAGTAGACCGCAGGCGATGGATAGCCGCTTCGCTGGTCGCAGCCGGAGTGGCCCTCCTGGCAGGATGAGGTTACGTAACTGGTTACGACCCTAAATGAAACACCTTACCTATTACGACAGAATTTTTTTCACATCAACCCGCTGTTGAGATCAAACTCGGACAGCCCAAGCCTCAATCGAACAACTGCCATCTGTTTGCCGTCAACCAACCTAGGAGCGAGGCTGCAACACCACGCTTAAATGGCACGCGGAGTGCATGCTTTTAGTGCAGCCGTGCCGCGTCGTGTAGCGGCATTTGCGGAATCGTAGGGTCGGGATGGTACGGTTGGCAGCAATCCGGATCACCATTTTGCTGACAATGCCGTCCTCTGTACTATTTGCGATATGCCCGGCGCTATGCCAGCAATCTGAACGGGCGGCGTGGAATTCGTTACCGGATGCACCCGTAGCGCATGAGGATGTGCAGCCAAATCTCTCCGGCATGGCCAATTTGGGCTTCGAGACGCTCCGTCAGCAAGAATCAGCACTGGCCAGCGGCCGCATCGATTGGATCGAGGGCAGCGCGGCGCTCAGGGCCGATTCCTTCAAAGAAGAGCTGCGGGATGGCAATGAATTTCGTAGAGAGCTGGC
>JASICF010000292.1 GCA_030044775.1 Candidatus Sulfotelmatobacter sp.
AGCAACGCGCAGAAATACCGGGATCAACTCGAGACGATCCAGCAACGGCGGGAAGCAGCCTAAAGGTCTCCTCTGGCAGTCAATTCAACCCCACGTCCCAAGCGTGGGGCTTTTTGTTGGTCGCGTTTCTTTTTACGGATGGAATTGTGAGTTGTGTATGCTGTCTCCTGAAAACCGCTTGGCCAGGAGATTTCGCATCGAGTTCACAACGCTGCTGGTGGTGGTGATCCTGCTGATTGCCTCGCTGATCCGATCGGCGTTCGGCTTTGGCGAGGCTTTGATCGCGGTTCCGCTGCTGGCTTTTTTTATTCCACTGGAAGTGGCCGCGCCTCTGGCGGTGCTGGTGTCGATCACGATTTCGACGATCGTAGTCATCCAGGATTGGAAAAAAATTCACCTGTTCAGCGTAAGTTGGCTGGTGCTGGCGACGGTTTTCGGGATTCCGCTGGGGCTGATGCTGCTGAAGAGCCGGCATCAGTTACTGGTGAAAGGGATGCTGGGAGCGATAATCGTTGTCTTCTCGATCTATTCGCTCATCGGCCGGCCGCCGATCGAACTGAAACGCGATCACCGGGGATGGCTGCTGGGATGCGGATTTGTGGCCGGAGTGCTTGGCGGAGCGTACGGAATGAACGGGCCCCCGCTAGCGATTTACGGAACGATGCGGCGATGGACGGCGCAACATTTTCGAGCGACGCTGCAGGCATATTTTCTGCCGGCGAGCGTTGTCGGGATGTGCGGCTATTGGCTCACAGGGTTGTGGACGGGCAGGGTTACGCATTATTTTCTGATTTCAATTCCCGCGGTTTTGCTGGGAGTGAGTGCCGGCAGAGCGATTAATAATCGGCTGCGCGGGGAGGTTTTTGTGAAATACATTTATATGGGTCTGGCCGTGACGGGAGCTCTGCTGCTGGTTCAGGCGGCGAAAGGCGGCTTTTGAGAGGAAAGCGGCACGGCCGGAAGTCAGACGCCGAGCTTTTTGACTTCCTCGTTGTAATACTTGCGATAGAGAATGTCCCACTCCTGCGAACCTTCGAGGATGGTGCGCTTCTGGCTTTCGATTTTCTGGCGAGCGCTCTGATCGATCCTGGCTTCGTTATTCAGCAGGTCTTCAAGAATCTTGCGGGTTTCCTGACGGATGGTGTTGGGGTCTTCGATGAACTCGACCTCATCCATTTGCTTGAGGGCGTCGGCGACGGCGCGCGCCAGGACGTTCACTTTGTCGCGGCTGAGTCTCACAGCACCGCCTTGTATTTGCGAACTAGCTCGCTTTTGACTTTACGGAACATTTCCTGGTAATTGGCGCCGGTTTTGTTCATCTCTTCGGAGTAAGCTTCCAGGATGACCCGAACTTCGTCATTGATGCGATCTTCGAGGGTGAGCTCATCGAGCAGGGCGGTGTGGACGCGCTCGGTAACTTTGGGCACAGCCGAGGTTTCAATGGCCTTGGCAGCGATCAGTTTTTTGGTAACTTCGCGGGCCAGGTAGCCCACATATTCCTTGGAAAGAAGCATGCGGATGAAGCGCCGAATTCCCGGCAAATAATTTGTCTGTGAACTGTAGAGTGTAACACAGAGAAGCGAGATGCGGTTCCGGCAAAGGAGAAAAGAATGCCTCTGGTGCGAATTGATCTGATTGAAGGCAAGACGGATGGATATCGCGAGCAGATCGGCGAGATCGTGCATCAGGCGATGATCGATTGCCTGAAGGTTCCGAAAGACGACCGGTTTCAGGTTATCAGCCAACACGCGAAAAACGCACTGCGGTTCGACCCGAATTATCTCGGCATCCGGCGGTCCGATGACTGCATCTTTTTGCAGATCACGCTGAACAGCGGACGCACGACGGAAATGAAGCAAAAATTCTACCGAACGGTGGCCGACGGCCTGCACCAGCGGTTGAAACTGCGGCGCGAAGACGTGTTGATCAGCCTGGTGGAAGTCGAAAAGGAGAACTGGTCGTTTGGAAACGGCGAGGCGCAGTACGCAACCTCCGGGCGATAGAGCCAACGACCAGCCGCAGTTCGAGAGCACAGCGCCGGCGCGCCCACGCGAAGAGGCCGGTTACCGAGGTATCGCAAAAGCAATACCAATCTATATCGCCTTACGATATAGTATTAGGTCGCGGCGGATCGCGGAACGCATCACTCGGCTGCATGAAAAAGCTCACCTTGTCGGATTACCAGGCACTGGCGGAGTTTCGATATCACATCCGTTCCTTTCTTCATTTCAGTGAACTGGTGGTGAAGAAGGCGGGACTGGAGCGCGGCCAATACCAGCTCATGCTGGCGGTCAAAGGGATGCCAGCGGGGGTGCGACCGAGAATCCGCGAATTAGCCAATCGAATGCAAATCCGGCACCACAGCGCGGTAGAGCTGGTGAATCGACTGGAGGCGGGAGGGTTCGTCCATCGCACCCGAGCGAAGGATGACCGGCGCGAAGTGCTGCTGGCGCTGACAGCCAAGGGGGAAAGAGTGCTGGCGAAGCTGGCACTCCATCACCGCGATGAATTACGTTCGGCAGCGCCGGATCTGGTTACCTCTCTGCACCGCATCATGCGCGGGGGGCCGAACCGGTAGCAGCCGCGCCGAACGCCTGAAAGAGCAATCATGACAAACGCGCAGAAAGAGAGGAGTTCCCGAGCGACATGGCTGTTCAAGCAACGCCTGCTCAATCATCGCCTGGTGCGCAAGTACGGGGCGATGGTACGCGGCGACCTGGCCGAGGTTTACGCGCGCGACCTTCGTAAATGGCTGATTGCGGCGCCGATCATCGGGCTGACGACAGGCCTGATGATTACGGGGATTGTGGTGATCATTCTGGGGAAGATGTGGCCGCCGATTCTGGCTTACTACCTGAATCACCATTGGAGCATCATCCCGGGACTTGTTCTGGCTTTCGTGGTCACCGGGCTGATCATGCAGTATTTGACGCCCAATCCAGATCAGCATTCGACCGAGGAAATCATTCATGCCTACCATGAGCAGGAGGGGGTGGTGAATGTGCGGTCGTTTGTACCAAAAATTGTGGCGGCAATTACCACCGTTGGAGCGGGCGGCAGCGCGGCGCTGGAAGGGCCCAGCATTTACGGCGGGGCGGCGATCGGATCGTGGCTGTGGACTAAGCTGCGGGGTTTGCGGCTGACCGAGCGCGACCGGCGGATCGTGCTGATTTGCGGGGCGGCGGCGGGCATGTCGGCGGTGTTTCGGGCGCCGCTCACGGGCATTGTTTTCGCGCTGGAAATGCCGTACCGCGACGACCTGGCACATGAAGCGCTGGTGCCATCGCTGATTGCTTCGGTGGTTTCGTTTGTGACGTTGAGTTCGTTTCTGGGCGCCGCGCCGCTGTTTGATTTCACTGGCTGCAATTCGTTCACGCGCGTGGATGTCTACTGGAGCGCGCTGCTGGGATTGATTATCGGGTTGGTGGGGATGGTGTTTGTGGTGACCTTCCGCCGCGCGCGCGGATTTTTCGTACAGTGGCGAATCGCGCACTGGATGAAGATGGCGATCGGCGGACTTGGAACCGGGATCTGCGGAATTCTTTTCCTGTATCTGTATCCGGGAAACCTGGTGCCGTTGGGTCCGAATTATGAAGCGGTGGGACAAATTCTAGGCCAGGCTCATGGCTCGGGAGAGCTGATAGTTTTCAGCGCGCTCAAACTGGCGGCGACGCTGTTCACGCTGGGAGCAGGGGGCGTGAGCGCGATGTTCGTGCCGCTGTTTCTGACGGGCGGAAGCCTGGGGACAGCGTTCGGACAATCGATTGCGCACAGCTCTTGCTTGAACCTTTTTGCCGCGGTGGGCATGGCATCGTTTCTATCGGCTGGGTACAAGACTCCGCTGGCGGCCGTGGTGTTTGTTGCAGAAGCGACCGGCGGTCATGCGTTTGTTGTTCCGGCGCTCATCGGAGCGGCGGTCGCGTACGCAGTTTCAGGAGACGCTTCGGCCTCGGCCGATCAGCGGTTGCATGAAGGGGCGCGGGTGCATGACGTTTAAGGCCGCGGCACCTGTCGATGTTGGCGAGTGGCATCGCTACCGCTACGGAAAAGGACGCCACGACCGCGGCGATCCACTTCAGGCAGCTTCAGCAAGGAAATCTTCGATCTCATTTACTTCTTTGTCGTTGAGGCGGAGATCGCCGGCGCGCATCACGCCTTCCGCTTGGCGCGCGTTGCGCGCGCCAACGATCGCGCCGGTGACGGCGGGATTTCGGAGCACCCAGGCGATTGCGACTTCGCCGACGGAGCGATGATGGCGGGTGGCGATTTCGCGCAGGCGCTCGACCAATTCGAGATTGCGGGAAAGATTGGGCTCGGCGAAGTCCGGATGTCCTTTTCGCCAATCGTTGTTGGGCATCTTGGAGATTCGCTCGCGCGTCATTGAGCCAGTCAATAAGCCGGAAGCCATGGGCGAATAAACGATGACGCCGATGCCCTCGCGCAGGCAATAAGGAAGAATGTCTTCCTCAACTTCGCGATGAATCAGTGAATAAGGCGGCTGCAATGAGGTGATGGGCGCGATTTTCTTGGCGCGCTTCATCTGGCCTACGTCGAAGTTCGAGACGCCGAGATAGCGCACTTTGCCTTCGCGCTTCAGATCGGCGAGAGTGGACCACGCTTCTTCGAGCGCGGGAGAATCCGGATCGGGCGGCCAATGAATCTGGTAAAGGTCGATAACGTCGAGGGAGAGACGGCGCAGGCTGTCTTCAGTTTCGCGGCGGATGGAATCGCGCGTCAGGACTTTTTGTACATTGCCCTGGGCATCCCAGCGGAGGCCGCATTTCGTGAAGACGTAAGGCCGAGGTCCTGACCACGATTTGAGGGCGCGGCCAACGATTTCTTCGGAGTGGCCGAGACCGTAGATGGCGGCGGTATCGATCCAGTTGACGCCGAGCTCGAGCGCGCGGTGAATGGCGGCGATGGAGTCGTCGTCATTCTGCGCTCCCCATGCGAACTGCCATCCGGCACCGCCGATGGCCCAGGCGCCGTATCCAACGGGAGTGATTTTCAGATCGGAATTACCAAGAGCGCGAGTTTGCATGATGAATCTCCTTACTCTCTAAGTAAGAAGTTTGATTACAACCACGGCAGGTCGATTCAGAATTGAAAAAACACGGTTGAGGTCTAGACGGCGTAAAATGACAGCGATGGCCTTCAAGGTTTTCTTGATTTGCGGTACCGACCCGAGCGAGCAGATTGCCGCATGGCGCCTCCAGACGCTAGCAACCTCGTACGGGATGCATGTGACAGTTCCGAATCGGAATGGGCCGATGACCAAGGGCGTTGTCGATCAAGTCCGTCGGGCCATTGACCAGTGCGATTGCGTACTTGCGATCATAACAGGAGATGCTGGGCTGCCAGTACGGAGGGAGCTGGAATACGCTCTGGCGCGGGGCAAGCTTATCGTTCCCGTAGTGCGGGACGGTGTTGTTCTTCCCCCTGCTCTTGGAGATCATCCTATATTCAGGTTTTCTCCTTGGAACACGGGAGAAGTGGAAACCGAAGTCGTTGGATTTCTCAAGCGGCAAGAATTGAGCAAGAAAAACATGCAGTCACTGGCGGCCTTCGTGCTTGCCGGGCTAGGCGTCTTCATGCTGGCATCCCTTGCTGAGAAGTGATGCGGACTGCGATCATCGACAGTTCTTGTCTGATTTGTCTGGTACACCTCGATCTCGCCTCCCGCCTAGCCCTCTATTTCGATGTTGTCTACGTGCCCAGGAGCGTTCAGATCGAAATAAACCGAAAACATCGATTCCGATACCGACTTAAGAAATTGTTTGAGAGTGGCGTTTTCCAAAGATGCGCCTCCAAGGATGAGGTGAACTTTCAACTCCTGACTGCACAACTTGGGGCTGGCGAGGCGGAATGCCTAGTCCAAGCCCAGGAACGGGGAGCCGAGTTTTTCCTTGTCGATGAGCGGAGGGCCCGGGAGATTGGCGTGAGGCAAGGCTTGATTCTGTACGGCACCCTGAGACTCCTCGCGCGGTTTTGCCTGGAGGGGTATGTCGAAGATATATGGTTGCTGGTGAGGAAACTAAGGAAAGAGCAAAACTTTCGAGCTGGTGATGAGGTCGTAAGGAGAGCGATCATATCCGCTGAGGTGCCAATCGGTAGATTATCCGACGGAGATGCTGCGGTATGAATGTGGACGCGATCCGCGAATTCTGCCTGGAATTTCCAGAGGCGAGCGAAAAGCTGCAGTGGGGCGACGAGCTGTGCTTCAAAGTGGGCGGAAAGATTTTTGTCATGCTCGGGCTGGATAACCCGCGGCTGTGCCTGAAGTGCTCGCCGGAAAGTTTTGCGGAGCTGATTGAGCGGGAAGATGTTCGTCCTGCGCCGTATGTAGGACGCTACAAATGGATCATGTTGGACCGGCTGGATGCGGTTTCGTGGAATGAGCTTCGGGAATTGATTCGGCAATCATACGAGATGGTGGCGGCGAAGGCGGTGAAGAAGAGCGGCAAGACAAGGAGGAAGAAGGCCCGGAAGCAAAAACTGTCGCGGCGATGAGCGGTTCTTCCGGGGTCAACCGTTGACAATGGACGTTCGCGCGGGAGACCCTTCGCTCCGCCTGCTTCGCAGCCCCCGGCTGAAGCCGGGGGTCTACCTCAGGACGGCTTCGCTCAGGATGACGCACGGTCAAGACTGCATGATTTGACTCGGCTTGGCGGGGTCGGCTAGCCTCAAGAGTCCGCCCGTTCCTGGACGCCTCGACATCTGCATGGGATCCCGAAACAAATCACTCATTTTGTGGCTAGTGGCGTGCGCAATCGCGCTGGCGCCCTTGGCGGCGATGGCGGCCCCGCAGCCGGTGCACGCGACGCACGGGATGGTGGTGAGCGTACACGAGCTGGCGTCGCGAGCTGGCGTTGACATGATGAAAGCCGGCGGCAATGCGGTGGATGCAGCCGTGGCGACGGGGTTTGTGCTGGCGGTGGTGCATCCGGCGGCGGGAAATTTGGGTGGCGGCGGGTTCATGTTGATTCGCATGGTCGATGGTAAGGCGCATTTCATCGATTACCGCGAGAAAGCGCCCACGGCGGCGAAGCCGGACATGTATCTCGATGCGCAGGGAAATGTAATCGAGGACGCGAGCCTCATTGGCTATAAGTCGATTGCAGTGCCGGGATCGGTTGCGGGAATGGTTTACGCCGAGCAGAAATACGGCAGGCTGGGCCTGAAACAAGTGATGGCGCCGGCAATCGCGGCGGCCAGGGACGGATATACGCTGAGCTGGAGGGAGGCTCGCGATTTTCACGATAAGCACTTGAGCGAGTTTCCGGAGTCGCGGCGAATTTTTCAGCGCGACGGCAATTATTACCAGCAGGGAGACATTTTCCGCCAGCCGGATTTAGCGCGAACGCTGGAGCGGATCGCCGAGAAGCCGGACGATTTTTATCACGGAGATTTGGCGCGGGAACTAGCAGCCGCCATGCAGAAAGGCGGAGGGCTGATTACGGCGGATGATCT
>JASICF010000293.1 GCA_030044775.1 Candidatus Sulfotelmatobacter sp.
GGAATCCGCGACGCGCTGCTTCGGGCGCGAGGCAAAGTCGCCGCCGTCAGCCCGATTGTGGGTAATGCGCCGGTCGCCGGCCCTGCCGGCATTCTGATGGCCGCGCAAGGACTATCTTGTTCGATTGCCGGTGTCGCGAAAGCTTACGAGGATTTTCTGGATCTCCTTGTCTGCGACGTGCGCGATGCTCGCGCAGCAGAAGCACTTCGTCAGAGCGGATTGCGAGTGCAATGCACTCAGACAATTATGCGGTCGGCGGCCGACCGGGCCGAACTGGCGCGAACCGTGATCGGTCACGCGGTGAGAGGATCGAGTGCCGGCCGGACTCTTTCTGACAAATCTTCATCCGATGAAACGGCGACCCGCGGCGCCGACCAGCCGTGATCCTTATTCCCGTCAAGAATCTGGCGAATGCCAAGCAGCGGCTGGCCGCGGTCCTCGATCAGGACTCGCGCACAGAACTCGCTCAAGCAATGCTCCATGACGTTGCCGACGCGGTTGCTTCGTGGAGCCGCCATCCAGCCTGCGCGTTCGTGACGAGCGATGAATTTGCTATCGAGGTCGCTCACCAATACGATTTCGAAATTATTCCTGATCCTGCCAATCCGGGCGAAACCGGTGCGATTGAAATGGCGACGCGCATCTGCCGCGAGCGCGGAGTCGATTTCACTCTCGTGATCCCGGCAGATATTCCGCTGATACAAGCTGACGAGTTGCACGAGATCATGTCGCATGCGCCGGAGCAAGGTAGCGTGCTCGTTCCCGCTGCCGACGGTCGCGGCACGAATGCCGCGTTTCGCAGGCCGGCGGATCTATTTCCATTGACATTTGGAAATGACAGCTTCAAGCCCCATTTTGCCGCGGCGCAGGCCACGGGAAACACATGCGTGGTACTGCAACTACCGGGTATTGGACTCGACATCGACCATCCCGCCGATCTGCAGCGGTTGACAGCGAAACCCGGTGCTACCCGCTCCCAGAAACTGATCCGCAACTGGGGACTCGATCGCCAACTTCGCGCGACCGGAACGGTACGCTTATGAACCGGACTCGACGAGTCTCGGTTGCATCCGAAAAGCGTCAGAAAGTCTGTGCACCGCGCCAGAGTGAGCTCAGAATGATCCCTATAGTTCTGCGGGGCGAGGTCAGACCTGGAGATTCGCTGGCGGATAAGCTGCTTCAAGCCGTACGGGATCAACACATCGTGCTTGAATCCGGGGATATTCTCGTGATCAAGCACAAAATCGTATCGAAAGCCGAGAATCGCTTCATCGAACTGGCAAGAGTTAAGCCTTCCTCCTCTTCAAAGAGATGGGCTAAACGTTACAGGCTCGATGCTCGGGTGATCGAGCTCGCCATGCGCGAAAGCCGCGCCGTGATTCGACGAAAGAATGGCGTGCTCATCACAGAAACACAGCATGGTTTCATCTGTGCGAACAGCGGCGTCGATGTTTCAAATGTCGACGGCGGAAAGCACGCGTTACTGCTTCCCATGAATCCCGATCGATCCGCACGCCAACTTCATCGGGAACTGAAGGAGCGCACCGCTCTCTCGATCCCGATTCTGATCACCGATTCATTCGGCCGTCCATGGCGGGAAGGCCTGGTCGATTTCTGCATCGGTATCGCCGGCATGAAACCGTTGCGGGATGACCGCGGGCAACGCGATGCACATGGTTACATTCTGCATGCCAGTGTAGAAGCCGTCGCCGATGAACTAGCCTCTGCTGCCGGGCTGGTTTGCGGCAAGCTGAACCGCACGCCGGCGTGCATCGTTCGCGGTTATCGCGATTCGCGGGGGCAGGGCCGGGCTCGGGAGCTTCTTCGTCCTGCCGCTAGTGACTTATTCCGCTGAATTTCCGCTACACTGTAGGTGGTTAGGTTGTTAGGCTTCCCGCGAGGAATCTGTGCCCCAAGAACGTTCGATCTCAGGCCTTGAGGATTTTCCCAAGCTCGATTGGAGCGATATCGCGCCCAAGATCAGCTCCGGGGTAAGGTCCTCCCTCGAAAAGATTCTCGAAACTCAAAACGGTAATGCGATTACGCGCGAGGAGGCTTATCAAATTGCTCACGCCGAGAGTAATGACCTGCTCGGCGTGCTTGTCGCCGCCGACCTCCTGCGCGCCGAGCTTTGCGGCAATCTTGTCACATATGTCGTAAACCGCAACATCAATTTCACAAACATCTGTTTTGTGGGATGCAAGTTCTGCGCGTTCAGCCGCGGTCCGCGGGAAGATGACACTTATTTTCTTCAACCCGCGCAGGTGGCCGAAAAAGCAATCCAAGCGCGGCGTCTCGGCGCGACCGAAGTCTGCATTCAGGGGGGCCTCCCGCATGGCTTGCCTGCGTTTTATTACCGCGATATTCTGCGCGCGGTGAAAGCGGCAATTCCGGCGATGCACATCCATGCCTTCTCGCCGATGGAGATTGTTTACGGAGTCGAACTCACCGGCATGAACCTCGCGGATTATCTTTCCATGCTCCGCGACAACGGCCTCGATACGCTTCCCGGCACCGCGGCCGAGATTCTCGACGATGAAATACGTAACATTCTTTCCCGCAACAAGCTTTCGACCGCCCAGTGGATCGAAGTAATCCACACGGCCCATCGCCGCGGCATCCGCACCACTTCCACGATGATGTACGGCCACTCAGAAACGCCGGATCACTGGGTTCGGCAAATGCTGTTATTGCGGGAGATGCAGGACGAAACCGGCGGTTTCACCGAGTTCGTTCCGCTCGGTTTCGTGCATCAGAACACTCTGCTCTTTCATCAAGGATTGGCGCGCAGCGGCCCCACGCTCGGCGAACATTTGAAAGTTCATGCTCTGGCGCGATTGCTGCTCGCTGGGTCGATCAATAACATTCAGGTTTCCTGGGTAAAGCTGAACAAAAAGCTGTCGCAACTCTGCCTGCACGCCGGTGCGAATGACTACGGCGGCACGCTGATGGAGGAAAACATCTCACGCGAAGCGGGAGCGACCGCCGGCCAATACACCAGCCCGGAAGATTTCCAGTCTCTGATTCTGGAATGCGGCCGCGTGCCGGCTGAGCGCAACACGACGTACACTCGCATCAAACTGAAACTGCCAGCGCAAGAGTTCATTGCCGAAGAGACTCGCGAACCGCAATTTGCATGATGTGAATCGCGCTCACCATGCCCGAACAGAGGAATTCTCATGGCTGCTAACTCGCG
>JASICF010000294.1 GCA_030044775.1 Candidatus Sulfotelmatobacter sp.
GCGAGTGTTTGGCCCGCTGTACCGACCTCGGGACTATTGGCAGCTACGCCGGGTTCGGTTTGCTCTTTGTTCACTTTCCCGCGACTCGTTCTGCCTGGGATAGACTTCGACCTTGCCATAATTCGAATACTCCTTCACCTGAAGCTCAAGTTTAGAAATGTCTGTTGAGTTGTTGAGCGGAATAACATACAGCTTGCCCCAGAACGATCAAAGCAATTAAGAGGACATGGAAGCTGTTTGATTCCTTTCAGTATAAACCGTCGGCACTTGTGGAAAGTATTTTTCGAAGAAAAAGTTCGCGAAACCGCTTTGCTATAATCGAAGTTCTCCGATGGCGCTATCGTCTAGGGGTTAGGACGGAAGATTCTCAATCTTCAAACCCGGGTTCGATTCCCGGTAGCGCTACCACCCAGTCTCCCGTGCAGAGAAATCTCAGCCGATATTCAACAAATGCCGCAAAATTTGCCCGGATATTACGATATGTCCGCTCGGAGCCGGACCAGAGAAACCGTCCGTTTGTATAAATAATGGGGCATTTGTAGCGGTTTTCTCTGGCCGCCGACCGGAGGTCCGTTTTTGCAAAACTTGATCGGCGAACATTCGGCGATCATGAGCCGAATCATTGGCGAATCCGGCTTGACTTGAAAACGACTTGTACTGTGGATTCGACAAGAGCTCAGCCCTGAAAAGCTGGCGTCGGCGGTTCAACTCCGTCCCTGGCCACCATCTAAATCAATCACTTAGCAGACCGATCCGAAATTTCACACCGGTGATTTCACACCTGTGGTTGCTCGGAGTCCCCGCACCAGCACAAGCTGCGATCCTCCGTTTCCCATGGCGGCCATAGAACGATGATCGCCCGCGCACAGCGGGCCAGTCGGACACGACAGAGGGTTGACCTCGGCGGCTATCTGATGGAGGCGCGGCTGGCGGATCAGGAACCAGACTCAGCTAGCGCGTGGCACCTTGAACCGATATTTGTTGATTCTAAAACGCTTGATTTTCGAATCGAGCGTTCGAGCCGGCAGCCCTAGTTTCGTTGCGGCACCCGATGCGCCCGAGACCCGGCCATCAGATTCCGTAAGGGCGGCTTCGATCATCTCCTTCTCCTGGCGTGCAAGAACGCGATTCAGAGTACTCGGTCGGATCCGGGCCACCGGGAGTTCCCGTCTAAGCCAGGTTTCGTCCACGGAGAAGATCTCGCCATCGCACAATATGACGGCGCGCTCAATTACGTTCTGTAATTCACGAATGTTCCCCGGCCAATTGTATGCCTGCAATAATCCAAGACTCTTCTTGTCAATCGTTCTGAATTTCTTTCCAGCTTTCTTACTGAAGCGGTCAATGAAGTACTCGACCAGCAATGGAACGTCAGCGACACGTTCGCGTAACGGCGGCACATCGATAGGCACGACATTCAGCCGGTATAAAAGGTCTTCGCGGAATTTGCCCTCCGCGACGAGCGTGTTCAAGTCACGATGGGTGGCTGCGATTACCCTGACCTCGATAGGAATGGCCTTATTGCTCCCTACGCGCTCAATCTCGCGCTCCTGCAGCACCCGTAACAGTGCGACTTGGATCTCGAGGGACAGGTCGCCGACTTCGTCCAGAAAAATTGTTCCACCGTTCGCCGATTCGAAACGTCCGAGCCGTCTTTGGGTCGCGCCTGTGAAAGCGCCCTTTTCGTGACCGAAAAGCTCAGACGCAATCAGCGATTGTGGGATCGCAGCGCAATTCACTCCGATGAACGCGCGATCAGCACGATTAGATCGCTTGTGGATGCTGCGGGCTATCAATTCCTTCCCTGTACCGGTTTCGCCAAGAATCAGGACCGTCGAATCGGAAGAGGCAAGCTTCGTAACTTGGCGTAACACCTGCCGTAACGCTTCCGAGGAACCAACGATGTCCTCGAACATCGAGTCACGATCGATTTGCTCACGCAATGCCAGGTTTTCATTTCGCATCCTTTCCTCCGCTCGGACGCGCTCATCGATGTCCATTCCCGTTGCGTACCAGCGAGTCACTTGCCCCTGGTCGTTTAAGAAAGGGTTGTACCGAATAAGAAACCACCGATACTGGCCGTCGTTTCGACGGGCCCGCTGTTCAATTTCAAACGGGTGGCCGCGACCGAGAGCGGTCTTGCGCTGCTGGCGTAATCTCTCCAAGTCGTCGGGATGGAAGATTCGTTCCCGAAAGAACGGGGCCATCACATCTTCTTCAGATAGACCCGTATAGTCGAGAGTCGCTTGGTTGGCGTAGATGGGTGTACCTGAGGAGTCCTGGACGACAATCGTCTGCGGGATCAGGTCGGTGATACGACGAAGCTCGCGTTCATCTTCTCTTAGCTTCGCTTCTGTTTGCTTTAGGGTTTCGATGTCGGTGCATGTTCCATACCACCGGACTATCTCACCAGTCTCGTCACGTAACGGCTCAACCCTCATGAGAAACCAATGAAACACTCCATCATGGCGACGGAGGCGGGCCTCCATTTCCCCAGGTTCACCCGATGCCAACTGCCGTTTGCACTTCTCCAGCAACTGGTCTCGATCTTCTGGGTAGATTGCAGCTTGCCAGCCCGACCCACAGGATTCTTCAGGGGAAAGTCCCGTGTACTCATGCCAACGTTTGTTAAGGAATTCGATCGAGCCATCCGGCTGCATGCACCAGGCCAGCGTCGGGATCGTGTCGATCACCTGGCGAAGTTTTTTTTCCGAATTCTTTAGTTCGGCAAGCGCTCTGGTGAGTTCCTCTTGGGATCGCTGGCGTCTCATAGAAGCCATCGCGGGATTATAAGCGGGCGCCCTCTCCTGATCAAAAAGGAATTCCTGAAAAATCAGGATAGCGTGAAAGTCTAAGTTCAACGGGCACAGGTCATTGCAGATGGTCCATGACCTGCAATGGCGATTTGGTCGTCCGGAGCCGACAAGCATGACGCTGCGGATTGAATGGCTTGAAGGTCGAATTCGACTCAGCGGTGAATTTCGGATTGCGCACCTCGATCAAGTCAAAACCGAAATCGAGAAATGCAGATCGCTTAGAGCACTGGATCTGGAAGAAGTGGCTCTAATCGATCTCGAAAGCGTTCGTTTCCTCAACGCATGCGAGGCAATGGGCATTTCAGTGCTTCACTGTTCGCCTTACATCAGGGAATGGATGTCACAAGAACGAATCCGAGGAAAGAAGTCATAAAGCTAACAAGGAGGAACAAAAATGAAGTCCACACAGACTAAACCAGGCATCGTGTTTTGCCACGGACTTTGGGCAGACGGTTCCTGCTTCAGTAAGTTAATCAGTCCCCTGCAGGCCGAGGGATACGAGTGCATTGCGGCGCAGTACGGGCTTAACTCAACAGCAGAGGATGTCGAGTTAACGAAAGCAGCGATTGGGCGGGTCAGCGGCCCGGTTATCCTTGTCGGCCACTCATACGGCGGAACCGTAATCACCGGCGCTGGAACCGATGATCGCGTTGCCGGGCTGGTTTACATTTGTGCGCTTGCACCGGACGCGGACGAGAGTTCGCAGACGCAGCAGTCCAATTTCCCGACGACCGATGTCTTCTCTCAAATCGATGTCGTGGACGGCCGTATCTGGCTGCGTCGGGAAGGTACAAAGTTTTTCTGCGGAGACCTTTCGGAGCAGGACCAGCAACTCGTTTGGGCAACGCAGGGTGTGCCGAAACCCGACCTGTTCGCGGCAAAAGCCGGAGGCACCGCCTGGAAATCAAAGCCCAGTTGGTACATCGTCGGCAAAAAAGACCACACGGTTCATCCCGATCTGGAGCGCGCAATGGCCAAGCGCATGGGCGCAACCACCTACGAGCTCGACAGCAGCCACGTGCCGATGCTCTCGCAACCGGAACGCGTGCTCGACGTAGTCCGCGCCGCCGCAAAGGCGGTTCAGGAAGCGAAAGCAGCGTAAGCAAAGTTGCCTGGCGTGAGCTTGGTAGCAGTTAAC
>JASICF010000024.1 GCA_030044775.1 Candidatus Sulfotelmatobacter sp.
TTTCGATACATCGTGGAAAATTTTCTTCCTGCCGAGCACAAGGCATGGAGCGACGACCTGAAAGAAATGCAGGATTTGCTGGGCGAGGTGCATGACCTCGATGTCCTCTGGTCGACTGCGCTTTCATCTCATGTTTTTACCGATGCGTATTCGCGAAGCCTTTGGCATGAGCGCATCCTTGGCGAGCGTACCCGGCGTGTTGCGCGCTATCGCGAAAAGATGGTCGGCCCGAATTCTCTTTGGGAGCTGTGGCGCGGCGCATTGCCGCAAGGTAAGCAAATCGAAGTGCTTGCCCTGCGAAGAATGAAGCTGTGGGCAGGCGGACTCGATCCTGATTTTCCGCACTCAGAGCACGTCGCGCGCCTCGCCTTGCAGCTTTACGACGGGCTTTTGCGGTTATCCTGGCGGCCGGCTGCGGACCCTGCGTCAGCCCGTTCCAGTCTGTTAGCCGCGGCCTTGTTGCACGATGTAGGCAAATCAGTGGGGGAAAAAGATCATCAGAAGAGATCGCTCGACTTGATTCGCAAACATCAAGGTCCGCTCGGCTGGAATGAAAATGATCTGCAACGCGCAGCCATTGTTGCTCGTTTTCACCAGGGAGTGTTACCTGCGCGCAAGCACAAGCTGTTGCGCGACCTGCTTCCCGACGAGCAGAAGGCAACGATCCAGCTCTCCGCGATCCTGCGTCTTGCCAACGCTTTCGACTCTGCCCACGACGGGCGCATCTTGCATCTGCAACTGGAAATGCCGAACGATCATAGACCGCGGCCGCACGCCCGCCAACCGAAGCATTCGGCAAATGGATTTCCGCGTCGCGTCATTGCTCTCTCCACGGATGAACCTTTAATCGTTGCGGCCGAGGGGTATTCGCCTTCAGGGCGGGAGGCTCAAGTTATTGCCGCCGAACGCCATTTGCTGGAAACCGTTCTGCGCAGGCCGATCTTGGTAAAGCCGATGAGGAATGCCGGCGCCGGGCATCATGGAAGCTAATGTTTGCGGCGGCGTTTTCGAAACATGCGCGAGTCGTAATTCAGAGGTTCGGTCGGACGCACGACAATTTTTCTGAAATCCAGCTGGCCGGGGTTCAGCAGGCAATTACTCTCGGTCGGCGCGAGAACCGAGGGAACCCACAATAGACAGCGCTCTCCGCCCTTCGCGAACTGATCGCCGAAACGTGCCAGTTCGGAGGGTGCGACAGCGTCACGCCAGTTCTCTGGCAAGAGCGTCCGGTCAAGCGCCTCGACCTCCAATTCTTTGGGGATGTCGGCCGAAGCGAGAACGAGATCGTCTGGCGGTTCGTCCTTATCCAGGTGAACGAAATACTCCAGCATGGCAAGAGACTGATGCTCGGAGGCATAACTCAGGCGAACACCAGGGCTCGACCAGCGGCCGCCGTATCGATAAGCTCCCTCGCCGTCAAAAGGATTGTCCGCAAACGCCTTGCGCAGGACGCGATAGATTCGCTTCAACTGATTCCGCCGTAAGCGATGCGGCCAAGAATATTTTCTACCTGCCTTGCGCCCGCTTCCGTATCGATCGCCTTTACCGGCGCCACGCCGCCTAGCGCACGATTGGGCCGCTTCAGCCAGCGCCGCGCACGCTCCTGATCCCCGAGATAATCGCTGGCGATCGCCACCAGCCTCGCCAGCCGGTACAGCCGGTCCGACTCATAACGCGCCAGTTTCCCGCTTCTCCGGCGGCGTTGCAGGCTGCGTGCGGAAAGATCGAGAGCAGTGGCAAGCTCTTTCAGTGTTAACCCCGAAGCCCACATCACCCGCTCCACCACCGCTGGTGGAAATCCATCGCGAATCGCCTCGCGCATGTCGCGATCGCTCGATAACGAACGCCCGAGGGCGCGCCTGCCTCCCAGTCCCGCAACCACCGCCTGCAGTTCGTTTACCATTTGTCGTCTAGTATAGCGACAAATGGCGCTATCAAGCAAGCTACACGGCCAGCGCTCCCCGACACTTTCCAGTCACTTCCGCTTCTGAACTTGCCAGATTAGAACTATCATGTCGTGACCCACGCCCAACTTGTTGAAAAAGCTGTCCGCTGGCTGCGCGGCTACCGCTGCGGCGTTGTGCTTTCCGAGCAAGCTTGCGCGAGCGGCGAGATGCCGGATGCCATCGGTTGGAAGCGCGCATGCCATTCTGTGCTTGTCGAATGCAAAATTAGCCGCTCTGATTTTCTCGCCGACCGCGCCAAGCCTTTTCGCCTTAAGCCGCAGTTGGGAGTCGGTTGCGAGCGCTTTTATCTGACTGCCCAGGGATTGGTCAACTGCGACGAATTGCCCCCGGGCTGGGGACTGCTCGAGTGTCGCGCCGGCAAAATTGAAATTGTGCACCCCTCTGCCAAAGACCTTCGAAGCGCCAGCGGTTTCCGCTACGAAATGAACCTGCTCCTCGCCAGCTTGCGCCGGGTCGAAGTTCGCATCGAGCCGCAGAGCATCACCGATTTTCTTAAGTGGAAAAATCGTATGGCCGAATACAATCGCGGTAGCCTGCCCGAGGGAATAGTGGCAGCAGAAGATGAGTCAAATGCGTTTCTCGAGCCAGAGGCTTCAGTCATAGATTGACGCCATACGTGCAGCGAGTACAATCTCTGGGACCGTAAGCACCTCACCAGGAAGAACCTGAAAGAACAATATGGGTGGGCTGATCCCCTTAAGTGACGCCTCGCGCCGTCCGATGCGCTTCCCAGTCGTCACGGCGCTGATTGTCGCGGTCAACACTTTTGTTTTCCTTCTGGAATTGGCATACGGTGACGCTTTCGTGCTTCACTGGTCCGCGATACCCGCACAGATTATGTCCGGCCACG
>JASICF010000295.1 GCA_030044775.1 Candidatus Sulfotelmatobacter sp.
AGTAGCGAGTGAAGGCGAGTCCGGCTGCTTTCTTTCGGGCCGGCAGCAGCCAGCAGAAGATTCCACTCGAGCGAACCGGGTGACATTCCGTGCGATGCCACAGATTCGTAGTGGGCAGGTTCCGAATCGGGGAATGCTGGACTTGGTATGGCGTTCACGGTCGTAAGCGCTGCACTAAATCCTCTGAGTATTCGAGATTGAGCCATGTTAACAGGGCGGAAAAGGGGCGCCGAATTCGGGCTCTGGTTCGAGGGAATGACCTGCGAGTGAAGGCTGATTACTTTCGTCATCTTCGAACATCGTTTCTCATGGCTGCGTTGAGTCGAAGCTCTGTCAAACTAGGGGCAGCAGCAAGACAGCGATACCGCTGAATAGCAGATGGAAGTCCTCACAGCCAAAGCGACGCGGCGCAGTACTCGATTGCGCGTGGAAATTCGGCTCACCATGACCAGCCTGGACCGCAGACATCCGTTCGTCGCTGAGTGCGTGGCGCTCCTCGTAAGCCCTCAGGGCGCGGGATTGCAGGCGCCTCAAGCCTTGCCCATCGAGACTCCCGTGATGCTCAGCGGACTGCCGGGCGGCGCAAGCGCTTCCGCCCGAGTTGCAAGCTGCCTGCCGCTGGGGGCGGATGAAAAGCATTTTCTGATTGGTTTATCGCTTTACAATCCCGGAAACGTCTGGGGGATTGCTCAGCCGCCGGAGGATTGGGGGTGCGCAGTTGCGCCTTCCAACTCCGCGGCGGTTGGAGGCGGAAGCCCGGCGGCTGGTGCCGCAAACGCAACCGAGCCCGCGCCGGCGCAACCGAACCGGAAACAGTCCTGGCCTTACAACATCTTTTCCGGCCACACCGAGGCGCATCCGGGGAAAAAGTAACGTCGGCGGATACTGGCTTGCTGAAGCTTCCACCTGGCTCGCGGCAAATTTACGCGCATGGTCTGTGGTTCAAACTTCCAACTTCGTTCTTTCGTAACCTCGTCGCGGCAAAGCTGAGGTGACATACTCTACGAGTCATGCCGGAAACTCCAGAAACTCCTCAAACTGCAAGCGCGGCCGCGCCAAAGCCCGCGCCGGAGCAGCCGGACCGTCCATTTCGCGTTAAGCTGCGCGGGTCGGTGCTGACGATTATTCGTCTGCCCAACCAGCGCCAGTTGCGCGGTAAACTGCATCAACTCTCGATTACCGGCGGACTGATGAACGTCGAGAAACCGCTCGACGAGAAGCTGAAGGTCGAGTTGATCTTTCGCCTGGGCGAAGCCACCATCCGCGAGAAGGCGGAAATGCTCTTTCCGATGTGGGCGACCCAGGGGTGGCTGCAGCCGTTCCGCTTCGTCGAGCTGCCCGAGCAGAGCCGCGATGCGCTGGAAAAAAATCTTCAGTCGTTCGTGCAGGTGACGCAAAGCGCGGTCGCATCCTAGTTCCGGGCAGCGATCGTCCGAGACAACGGCCACTGGTTTTCGTATTTTCCCGCCAGAGTCTTGGCTTCCTGTTTCGCTCTTGTGGTCGTAACTCCCTTCATTCTCCAACCCGCGGCGGGGCTGCCTCCTGCTCCGGTGTCGCCCCCTTCAGGATCGCGCTATCCTGAATGGATGACGCCTTTTCCCAACAGCAAGTTCATTTTTTGGGAAGTCGATACCCAGGCGGACTTCATGCTGCCCGGGGGCAAGCTCTACGTGCCCGGGGCGGAACGCTTGCTGCCTAACATTCGGCGGCTCACCGATGCCGCGCGGCAAGGGCGAGTTTTGCTGGTCTCGCATGGCTGTTTTCACGCGCAGGACGATCCCGAGTTCAACACGTTTCCTCCGCACTGTATCAAAGGCACCTCGGGCTCGGCGTACCTCGCCGAGGCGCTGGCGGAAAAAGTTGTGGTAGTGGCAAACGAGCCCGATGCGGAACTGCCTTCTGCTCTTTTCGCGTACCAGCAGATTCTCTTGGAAAAACAGACGCTGGATATTTTCGAAAGCCGGCATGCGGAGGAATTGCTCAACCGACTGCCGCACGATGCGGAATTCGTCGTCTTCGGCGTGGTCACGGAATACTGCGTTCGTCTGGCCGCCAAAGGACTGATCGAACGCGGTCGCACCGTGTTCGTCGCAAGGGATGCGATCGAAACCTTGAAAGTGGAAGACGGCGCCCGCACGGTGGCGGAACTGAAGGCCCTGGGAGCAAAGTTCATCACCACGGATGACGCATTGAAGTTGCTGGACGCCTGAAGGGTGGTGGCTCCAGCCGCAACCAAATTTCCAAAGCGCGCCCATACGATCTTTGCTTGAGTGGGGCTTTTGAACAACGCAGGGTCAGCTACAGAATATACCGGCTCAAGTCCTGATCCTTCACAATGTCCGTGAGCATCTTGCACACGTAACCCGCATCCACGATCACATGCTCGCCCTTTTTCTCCGGAGCGTCGAAGCTCAGTTCATCCAGCACTCGCTCCATAATCGTGTGCAACCGCCGCGCTCCAATATTTTCCGTGTTCTCATTCACGCGAAACGCAAAGCGCGCGATTTCTTCCAGCGCCTCCGGGGTAAACTCCAGCTTCACGCCTTCGGTTTCAAGAAGCGCCGTGTACTGTTTCACCAGAGATGACTTCGGTTCCGTCAGGATTCGCACAAAATCTTCCATGGTCAGCGACTGCAGTTCCACGCGGATCGGAAATCGCCCTTGCAGTTCGGGAATGAGGTCGCTCGGCTTGGAAACGTGAAACGCTCCCGCTGCAATAAATAAAATATGGTCGGTGCGCACCATGCCGTATCGCGTATTCACCGTCGTCCCTTCCACAATCGGCAGGATGTCGCGCTGCACGCCCTCGCGCGAAACATCCGGCCCGTGCCCGCCCTCGCGTCCGGCGATCTTGTCGATCTCATCCAGAAACACAATGCCCGCATTCTCCACGCGCTCGATCGCCACGCGCGTCACCTGGTCCATATCGATCAGCCGCTGCTCCTCTTCCTGAATCAGATACTCAAACGCCTCGTCGACCTTCATCTTGCGCTTCTTCGTCCGCCCCCCGAAGATGTTCGGCAGCATGTCCTTGATATTGATGTCCATCTCTTCGACGCCCTGCGCCGTCATGATCTCGAAAGATGGAAAGTTGCGCTCGCGCACCTCGATCTCGACCTGCCGCTCGTCCAGCTTGCCCTCGCGAAGTTGCTGCCGCAATTTTTCCCGCGTGCGCGAAGAAGATTCCGCCAGCGCCGTGTTGCCGTCAATCACCACTCCGCCCGCCGTCGTGCTTTCCACCGGTCGCGGCGCCGGAGACGGCGGCAGCAGAATATCCAGCAGCCGTTCTTCGGCGTTCAACTCCGCCTTGTCGGAAACATCCTCCAGCTTTTCTCCGCGGACATTCTCGATCGCGATCTCCACCAGATCGCGCACAATCGATTCCACATCGCGCCCGACGTAACCCACTTCCGTAAACTTCGACGCCTCCACTTTCAAAAACGGAGAATTCGCCAGCTTCGCCAGCCGCCGCGCAATTTCCGTCTTGCCCACTCCCGTCGGCCCAATCATCAAAATATTCTTCGGCATGATTTCTTCGGCGAGTTCGGGGGTGAGTTTTTGGCGGCGGGTGCGGTTGCGCAGGGCGATGGCGACAGCGCGCTTGGCATCTTTCTGCCCGACGACGTGTTTATCGAGCTCGGCGACGATTTCGCGCGGCGTGAGTTCGTCGAGCGCCAGCTGTTCTTCTTCGGTGGTGGAAGGTAAGTAGATGGCCATAAAATCCGTGGTCAGGGGTTAGGGGCCAGAAATCAGTAGAAGCCTTGGAGCCTCGGAGAT
>JASICF010000296.1 GCA_030044775.1 Candidatus Sulfotelmatobacter sp.
CGTTCCGCTTCGGATTGTGTCCCCGAAACTCTGGTATCCGGTGGGTTATGGGCCGCAAAATCGATACCGATTTTCAGCATCGATAAAAATCGGCAAGCGTATAGCCGCGCAGAGTGAAACAAAAACGGGATTGCGCTCGATTGAACTTCGTCGTGTTGCCGACGAATGGGGAAAGAGTTTCGAGTTTGTAGTGAACGGGATTCTGGTTTATGCCAAGGGCGCCGACGTCATTCCCTTTGACAGCTTCCCCAACCACGTCACGCCCGCGGTTCATCGCGGAATTCTTCAATCCGCGGTCGATGCCCACATGAACATGGTTCGCGAGTGGGGCGGAGGTTATTACGAGTCGGATGATTTCTTTGACATCTGCGATGAACTGGGAATTATGGTGTGGCAGGAATTTGCCTTCGGCGGCGACATGATTCCGGGCGATGTTGCGTTTCAGGAGAATGTGCGCGCCGAGGCGGTCGACCAGATCAAACGGCTCCGCGATCACCCGAGCATCGTGATCTGGTGCGGAAATAATGAAGTCGAAACCGGCTGGTACCACTGGGGCGATCGCCAGGACTTCAAAGAGTCGATCTCGCCGGAAACGCGCGACCGGGTCTGGCAGGATTACATCCTCATGTTTGCCGGCATTCTCAAAAGCGCGGTCGCGAAATATGCCGATCCCACGCCCTATTGGCCGAGTTCGCCCAGCGCGAATTTCGAAGAGATTCCCGACAATCAGCACAACGGCGACATGCATTACTGGGCGGTCTGGCACCAGCAGGCACCGGCAGAGGATTACACGAAGCAGTTCCCGCGCTTTATGACGGAATATGGATTCCAATCCTTTCCGGAGATGCGCACGATTCGGGCTTATGCGCATGATCCGGAAGATTTCGATATCCGGTCGGTGGTGATGCAGGCGCACCAGAAAAACAAGGGCGGCAACGAGAGGATTCTCACGTACATGTTGCGTGAATACCGCCAGCCGAAAGATTTTGCGTCTTTCGTTTACCTGAGCCAGGTGCAGCAGGCGGAAATCATCAAAATCGGCGCCGAGCATCTGCGGCGGCAGAAGCCGCGCATCATGGGGTCGCTGTACTGGCAATTGAACGACTGCTGGCCGGTTGCTTCGTGGGCCAGCATCGATTATTACGGGCGCTGGAAGGCTTTGCAGTATTACGCCCGCCGCTTTTATGACGATGTTCTGATCTCGCCGTTCCTGCACGATGGAAAAATTGATGTTTACGTCGTGTCGGACAAGCTTCAGCCGCTTACCGGAACCATCCACACGCGGCTGCTGGATTTTTCGGGAAATGTGCTGCTTGATCAAACCAAAGACGTGCAGATTCCGGCGCAATCGAGCGAGATCGATCTCACTTTAGATTCCGCCACGCTCGCCGCGAAAGGCGACCCTCACCAGAGCTTTCTAGCTTTTGATCTGGAAATCGGCGGGAAGCGAGTTTCCCGCAACCTTATATTCTTCGACGTGACACACGACCTGGATCTCCCGGTTGCGCCCAAAATAGAGTCTGCGATCGCGCAGGATGGGAAAGATTACGTTCTGACTTTGAAGTCCTCAAAGCTTGCCCGAAACGTATACGTTTCCTTCGGTGACCTCGATGTTCAAACTTCGGACAATTACTTTGACCTGCTTCCTGGCGAGCCGGTGACGGTGCGTTTAACCTCAGCCGCGAATCAGCAACAAATCGAGGCAGCGTTGAAGACCATGTCGCTGACAGAGGCCTTCAATCCGAAGTGAGCCGGGTGAGTTAGTGGCGGTTCTGGAAGCCGCAATCCCTTGCAAGCCTTTCTTGCATCCTATGTTTGCGCAATTTGCCGATGGCGAACCTGCCTCGGCCTTGCGCACCAACCTTTCTATTACTCCCGGCTGGGAGGTCATGACAGGCGCGTCCGGCGAGGCCCCCAAGCTGGCGGTTGTCTGGTTGTACCGGCGGCAGCTGTGCTGGGATTCTCTTGGTTCCGACAGCACGCGGCCGCGCCTGGGTGCTGCGCCCGCGTACCTCCAAAATCAGCCCGGCCCCATGAATTCGGGATTCGTGAGCGATTTTCTTCGCCAGGATACAAGCTTTACAGTATAGGCAACCTTAGAACGCTCTTCTAGGCTGAAGCCCTACTCGACAGACGCCCCCATCGAGCAGGTGTTGTTTCACTGGGAGAAACGACACCTGCTCCCCTTCTTCCAGGATCGCGCAGCTTACAGCTCAAGGCTCAATGAAATACAAGGTCGACGGGATTCGTTAAAGCCGAGGCAACTTCTACTTTAGTCAAGCAGAGGTCAGGCCAACGGGAGGTGCTCGATGCTTTACTGGACGGTCGTGTTTTTGATCATCGCGGTGATCGCAGGAGTCTTGGGTTTTGCCGGTATCGCCACCGCAGCCGCGGGTATTGCAAAGCTGCTGTTCTTTATCTTCATCGTTTTGTTTTTGATATCGCTGATCACCCACTTATCGCGCCGAAGTGGCGTTTGAGGATCCGCTGAGTTGTATTACGTGGTGTCGATGCCAGGGGGTTTGGATTGTGCCTCCAGCCATCGACACTTTTGTTGTTTTGACCACGAGGATTCTGCACGGACACTGAATCCCAACCCGGTCAGCCGCAAGCGGCAACTAACCACTTGACCGTGAGCAAAATCTTGAAGGCGCGAAGTCATCGCACCTTCTGAGGAGGATATCTCGCAAATGGACGACATGGAGAAAAAAAATCAGCAGAGTGGTCAGTCCGGACAGCAGGGAAAGACCCAGCCGAGCACTCAGACGGGTCAGGAACAACATAGCGGCCAAACCGGCCAGGGACAGCACTCATCACAAAACCAACAGAGCAGTCACCAGGGCCAGAACGAGCCCAAAAAGGGCAGCCAAGGCCAGAACGAAAACGAAGACGACGATCAGAACCGCGATCGCCAGCGCCGCTCCGCTTAGCTTCGTTCCTCAGCTTTGAAGCGTACTAACCAGTGAGTCCCGGCTCTTTGCCGGGACTCATTTTTTAGTTTTCTTGCGCTTCCCGATGGAGTTATGGATACCGACTCTCGAAGAAGAAAAAACAAATCGGCGAGAAATTGACGGACCTTGCGCAGGCCCTTGTACCATCTGCGGAATTTCCAAAAAGGGAGTCGTTAGAATCAGAAATGCTCGACTAGGGTATTCACCCGATGGTATTTAACCCTAGGGTAGTTTACTGTGTTTATCAATCCAGTCCTTTAGTCAACTCCGTGAGAGGTCACCATGCAAGACCTAGCCACCCGTCCCGCCCTACCCCATCTCCAACTGCAGCAGCCTTGGCGCGAACTCTACAGCGCCGCATTGTTTGAGAGGGACAGAGAACAAATTCCACTTCGTATCGCAGCTGCTGAAAAGGCGATCATTGCCCGATCTCGACAACTGTTCGCCGCCGGTTCGGACACAATCGAGGAAGATCAGGCGCTTGATGACGCTCTGTATGCGTTGAAGGCGCTGCAAAGTTGCCTGGATGCCGGTTCGATGGCCGCCTGATCAAGAAGACAAGCGGTTAGAGCTTCCAAAGCTGTGCCAAAGCTCGTGCTGCGTCCGAAAGGGCGCGCTTTTCGGCATTCTCGCGGGAAAGGCCGAGAATTTTCGCCCGTGAAACAATGGGGGCGCGGTAGCGCAATTTCATGGCTGCCGTATCCGCGCGATGAATTTCGCAAACCGCCGCTTCGAACGCATGCCTCAGATCGTCAGCCGAGGGTGGGCGATGCGTCTCGATACTTTGTGGTTCAGCTCTGTGGGCCATTGAGATGATTGACTCCGTTCAACTATTTGCAAAGTAAAACGATTGGCGTGGGCGAACAATACTGTCGCGCACGGGGTGCTGCCCTTGAGTTTCCCTAGCTTGCATGTTTGCATCACTCTAGTGGTTTCGCCGCAAGTGGAGAATTCAGGCACGGCAGCTCGCCGGCATTACCTCCGCTGGTGAATACCGGTTGGCGTGGAAAAAACAAAATCAAAAAAGAGAGGCCTTCGCGGCTTAACTGTGCCCGCCAAGGCCTCAATGGGAAAATGCTTTCAAGTCGATAGTCAGCTTGCTCTGCGCCGGGTTTCCGCTTTTTTCTCTTCTTTCTCCTCTGTCTCGGTGGAGGATTCATCCTCTGAGGTTTCTTCAGTCCTAGCGCGATCAATGGCCTTCTTGCCTGCGTCCTTTACGTCTCCCCACGCCTTTTGGACCTTGCCTTCCACTTGCTTCATCGCTCCGTGGCCCTGTTTTTCCGCGTCTCCTGTCCACTCGCCGACCTGGCGCTCGACGCGCCCAGTCACATCTTTCAACTTTCCTTCTGCTTGATCCTTGTTCATCGAAATCTCCTGAAGAGTTGGTCTGTTTTTTTCTTGCCAATTGCAGTTGCAGGATTCGCTTTGATTACCGCCGGTCACCGCGGAATCTTATTTGGAGGCAGATTGTTACAACACCGGGCTTCGGCCCTGGATTAGCCGCATCAGAACGGCGACAATGGCGAGCATGAGCAAAATGTGAATGAAGCCGCCAAGAGTGTACGAACTCACCACACCCATCAGCCAAAGAATGAGCAGCAGAACTGCGACGGTCGAGAGCATCAGATTTCCTCCCGGAAGGTTGACTTGTCTGTCATCGATAGATGCAGATTGAAGTGTAAGAATCGATTACGACCACAGGTATCCTGTGAACTACTGATTCAGGACGCGATCTATATGGAGTTGCCGACTGGGATTCAACGCCGAGATTCCGGGACGAGCCGCCCGGCGCGACTTACCTAATAGATTTGGACGATACCGTTTCGCACGGCGTAGAGCGTAAGATCGGCCACCGAGTGCAGATCAAGCTTGCGCATTAAGTTCGTTCGATGTGTTTCGGCGGTCTTCACACTGAGCCTGAGGGCGGTGGCAATCTCCTTGGTGGTCTTGCCTTCCGCAACCAGTTGGATCACTTCACGCTCCCGCGGGGTTAGAAGGTTCTGACCGGAAGAATCGCTCTTTTCATGCGGACGAAGATATCCATCCAGCATCATCTGCGCCACCCTGGGGGTGAAAAACGTTCGGTGGTTTTGCAAGGCCTCCACCGCTGCAACCAGATCACGGCCGGCATCCGACTTCAGCAAGAAGCCGCGCGCGCCGGTCGCCAGAACCTCGCGCACCACCTGCTCCGAATCATGCACTGTCAAAATCAAGATGCAAGCGTCAGGGTAGGTGGCCAGAATCTGGCGGGTGGCATCCAGGCCGTTCAGGTTCGGCATTCCAATATCCAGGAGCAGAACGTCGGGGCTCAAGCTGGCCGACAATACCACCGCCTCGCGGCCGTCTTTCGCCTCAGCGCAGACCTCCCATCCCGGATGGTCTTCCAACAATGCGCGGATTCCCTGTCTTGCGATCTCGTGATCATCCGCTATGAGGATGCGAAGCAAGCCGATCTCCTCGATATCAAGCGTAAACACTGCCTATCAAGATTTCAGTCAATTTCTGGTCTGACCTATAGTTGCCCATCCACAAACACCGGGTTGCAGCATACTTCGCTTACCGGAGCAAATCCTGGAACCAAGAGATGGCGTATCAGGTTTTCTCTGTAGGGAACCTGAGATTTAGCGGTGTCCGCCCAAGCCAAATGTGGCATCTAAACACGCCAAATGGAGGAAAGATGCGTTCATTAGCCGCTTCCTGGTGGGTCAACTCAGCGCTGGTTCTAATCTTCTGTGCTGCCTGTGCTGCGTTCACATCAACCGCTTTCTCACAATCTTCTGCCGGTGATCAGAACGGAAGCACCGCACAAGCCGCACCAGCCCAAAATTCTCCGCAGCCACAAGAGACAACGCCGCAGGCTCCGCCGGCAGCCAATCAGCAACCGATTTCGCCCGAACCCGGCTCGGGCGACCAAGGAATGTTTGTCTTTAAGAAGCTGGTGGAAGAGGTCGTGCTTCACGCCACAGTTCTCGATCAAAATCGCAGTCTGGTAACCGGGTTAAGCAAGGGAGACTTTTCCGTGACGGAGAATGGAGTAGTGCAGCCGATCACTTCATTTCGTCAGGAGGATGTTCCCGTTGCATTAGGCGTAGTGGTCGATAACTCGGGATCGATGCGCGACAAACGCGACAAAGTTGAGCAAGCGGTTTTGAATCTGATTCGCGCCAGCAATCCGCAGGACCAAATTTTTGTGGTCAACTTCGGCGAGCGGCCATACCTCGATCAGGATTTCACCTCGAACGAACATCTGTTGCAGGCCGCGCTGCGCCAGGTCTCTTTTCGGGGCAGCACGGCGCTTTACGACGCCGTGGTGGCCTCGGACAGGCATTTGCAGCAGGCCAGCAATCTGCCGAAGAAAGTGCTGCTCGTGATCACCGACGGTGAAGACAACATGAGCGTGGAGACGTTGCAGGATGCGGCTCACAAGCTGGAACAGGCAAACGGCCCGGTGGTTTATGCCATCGGGTTACTAGGCAGCGGCATGCAAATCTCCGGACGGGACGCGCTGCAGGATTTAGCCAGCGGAACGGGCGGAGTCGCCTATTTCCCGGATTCGCTCGATCAGGTCAACAACATAACCCGAACGATCGCACACGATATTCGCATGCAGTACCGCATTGCCTATCGCCCGACGAATCAGAATGTGCGCCCGGAGTTCAAATCGGTGAAAGTCGAGGCGCGCGCTCCCGGATATGGAACCCTGACGGTTCGCGCGCGAAGCGGGTACTATCCTTCGGAACCTGGCCAGTGAGCAGCGTTGACGCCCACTCCAACCCTTCGCGGCCTTGGCAAAGCCGAGTCCGCTCGAAACTGACCCGGTGCTCGACGCTCGTTCTTCAGACGACCGTGGTTTCGCTCGGGCTCCGCAATTGAGGAGGCATCTGGATCTGGATGATGTTGTTCTTGATGGCGTAGACCACGAGATCACGGATCGAGTGCAAGCTCAGCTTGCGCATAATGTTGCTGCGATGCGTCTCGACGGTCTTCGTGCTGAGGTTCAGCAGCGAAGCCACTTCCTTCGAACTCTTGCCCTCGGCCAGCAACTGGGTGACCTCTCGCTCTCTGACGGTTAAGGTCGGCAAGTTGGGCGGCTCATTCCGCGAGAGCACATGTCCCTTATCGAGAAAGCCTGCGAGCACGAGGTCGTTCACGCGCGGAGTAAAGAACATGCGCCGGCCCTGCAAGGCTTCAACGGCAGATACCAGATCGCGGGCCGCATCGGATTTGAGCACAAAGCCCCGCGCCCCCGCGTCGAGAGCTTCACGAATCACTTGATCGGAATCGGTAATGGTGAGAACGATGACTTTGAAGTGGGGATCATACTGCAGCAACTGGCGCGTCGTATCTAACCCATTGAGATGAGGCATTCCGATATCGACAATCACGACGTCCGGTTTCAACTGTTTCGCCATTTCGAGCGCTTCGCGGCCATCGGAGGCTTCTCCGCAGATTTCCCAGCCCTCATGTTTCTGCAGCAGCGCACACAATCCTCGACGCACGATCTCATGATCGTCGGCCAACAGAATTCGTAATTTCATGGCAGATTGTCCCTCCCACTTTTACCCAGGTCGATCAAAAACTCCCCACCCTCAGTCTCAGAAAACCCGAGCCGGCAAGGACTAACAAGCCGCTTGCGGACTGCGTGCCAGAGCAGTAAAGACCTTGTGCTGGCTGACCGCTTCTACCGCTTCCAGCAGATCGCGCGCGGCATTGGACTTTACGACATAGCCCCTAGCCCCCGCGTCCAAGGCTTCGCGCATCATTTGCGGAGAGTCGTGCTGTGTAACAAACAAGACTTCCAACCCTGAATTGTGTCCCCTGTGTTGAAGCAGCCGGCATGCTTCCAAACCATTCATGCGAGGCATTGTGACATCGAGGACGACCACGTCGGGGTGAAGACTCTCGACCTTCTCCAGAGCCTCGCGCCCATCCGACGCTTCGCCTACGACCTCCCACCCCGGCCGTGCCTCCAACAGGGTCCTCAGGCCTTGCCTTACAATGGGATGGTCGTCAACCAGAAGAATCCGAACCGCCATAATCCCAAGCTCTCCGGGGCATGGTTGGGAAGTCTGAAAACCGGCCCGGCCCCCTTTTTCACTGTACGCCATATCTGCCACAGGAATCCACCGCCGGCAACTGGCGCCTATCCCTACAGTGGAGCAAATTGAACGCTAACATGAAGA
>JASICF010000297.1 GCA_030044775.1 Candidatus Sulfotelmatobacter sp.
GGGGATCCGGACGTGAGGCGAGTGTATTTGGGGGAAAGCTTTTCGCTGGTGTGAGGGAATAAGCCGAGGACGAACCGATGAACATCGACGAACGCTTGCAAGCGTTGACACATAATTTGGAACTCCTATCACCGGAAAGCGTGAAGCATGATCGGCAGCTCGACCGGGCGGCAAAGCTGATCACCGAAGTCGCCGAAGGCACGGCAAGGCTCCTCCGGGTTGTTGAGATGCACGAACATCGCCTCGATAGCCACGACGACCGGCTCGACAAGCTCGAATAGACGCCCAAACTTCGAAACTTTGAAACATGGTCCTGCTACAGCACAAGTTATCGGTCAAGCTCTCTCAGCGGCAGATCCTGACCCCGGGTCTGGTGCAGATGGTCTCCGTCCTCGCGCTCAACAAGCTTGAGCTCAAGGACATGATCAACTCCGAGATGGTCGAGAACCCGGTTCTCGAGGAGCTGGAGGATTCCGTTCCGCTGATCGACGAAGTCGGCCGCAAGGAAGAAGACCGCGACCGGGCCGCGCAAGCCGCCCCGGAAGAAAATCCGATTGCTGTGGTCGAAAAGAAAGATCCTTTTGAAGAAATTGACTTCGGCTCTTTCTTTCAGGACTACCTCGATCCCGGTTATCGTACCCGCGGCGAAATGGAAGAGATCGAGAGGCCGTCATTCGAGAATTTTCTATCGAAGCCAACCACCCTAACCGATCACCTCACCTGGCAACTGGGTGCGCTTAGCCTGCGGCCGCAAGTGCGCGAAGCCGCTGAGCAGATCATCGGCAATCTCAATGAAGACGGATATCTCATAGCCAGCGACGAAGAAATGCTGGGAACCGCGCCGCCATCGGCTCCGGAAATGGACGCCGAGGCCGCGAGCAAAATTGTCAGTCAAGCCGCTGCCTTGGGGCTGGCAGGGGCTGAACCTTCTTCAAGCGAAGAATTGGCCACGAACGGCGGATCGGCTCCGGACTCCTCGTCATTGTTTTCGCGAGAGCCTGACGTGCCGAACGAAAATGGCACTTCGCTATCGGGAGACGTTGCTGCGGTCGAAGGATCCCTTTCGGCGCAAGCAACCGCTCTCGGATCGACGGTCGAGCACCAAGCCCCGGAAACTCCTGTCAAGGGAAACGACGGCTCAACGAACGGTTCCGCGGCCGCTGCCGCCCCGGAGATCAAAAGCACGCGCCGTGTTTACAAACTCAACTTTGCGGCCGCGGATCTTGCAGAGGCGCTGGAAGTGGTGCGACAGCTCGACCCTCCCGGCGTGGCCTGCCGCGACCTGCGCGAGTGCCTCCTTCGTCAGCTTCGCTATCATCAGGCTCAGCTTGACTACCAGAAGAACGGAAACAAGCCCCTAAATGGCACGGCGCAAGTGCTTCAGGATGCCATCGCCATCGTCGATCAGCACTTGCGCGCCCTGACCGGCAAACAGCACAAGGAAATCGCGAGGGCCATTGGACGGCCGCCCGAGGCAGTGCAGCATGCCCTCGATTACATTCGCACGCTAGATCCGCGTCCCGGGCTGCAATACAACAAAGTGCAGGCGCGCTTGATCGAACCGGATGTCGCCTTCGTCAAGCATGGCGATGAATGGTTAGTCATCATGAACGATGATGACCTGCCGCAGCTTCGCCTCAACCCTGCGTACAAAAAGCTGCTGGCACGAGACGGCAACGAAAAAACGACCCGTGACTACGTGAAAGAGCGATATAAGAGCGCCATCCAGCTCATCAAGAACATCGAGCAGCGCAAGCAGACCATCACCAAAGTCTGTTACTGCATCGTCGCACGGCAGTACGAGTTTCTCGAAAAGGGCATCGACTTTCTCAAGCCCATGATGATCAAGGAAGTCGCGGAAGAAATCGGCGTTCATCCTTCCACGGTGAGCCGCGCCGTCGCCAGCAAATACGCGCATACGCCCCAAGGAGTCTTCGAGCTGCGCTACTTCTTCAGCGAGAGCGTGCAGGGGCCGGAAGGCGGCAATACCAGCTTGCTGATCCTGAAGCGCCGCGTCAAGAAATTGATTGATGAAGAAGATCCGGCGCGCCCGCTGACCGACGAGCAACTCACGCGAATCTTGCAGTCGCAAGGCATTCAGGTCACACGCCGCACTGTAGCCAAATATCGGGAAGACATGCGCATCCCCAGTACGCACCAGCGACGAGTGAAACAGTAATTTCCGAGGGAGAAGAAGAAACCGTTGTCATTCTGAGCTAAGAGCTTCGTTACGAGTCGTTGCCCCAGCCTGCACAAGGAGAACTCCTCTTCATGAATGTGGAATACACCGGACGTCACTACGAAGTCACGCCTGCCATCCGCAAAGAAGTCGAAATCGGGCTGAACAAAATCCGCAAGATCCTGGGGGACCGATTCGAAGCGCACGTCACCCTCGCCGTCGAGAAGCACCGCCACAAGGCGGAAATCACCATCAGTCCCCGCAACGGGCCGCTGGTTGGTCTTGCCCAGGCCAAGGATATGACCATCGCGGTCGGCCAAGCGCTCGAACATCTCGAAAAACAAGCGGTGAAATACAAAAAGCGCTGGCAGGCAAAGAAGCTCTCAGCACGCAAGAGCGAAGAAGTAAAGAAATGGAACGGCCATTCCGCCGAGGCGGTGGAGCTCGAGCCGCGCACTGATGGCGCGATGCAAACCAGAGTCGGACTCACGGAAAAGACCGCCGTGCCTGTCGCGGTGCACCGCTATCCTGCGGTCGCCAAGACCACCGAGGTGCACCTTGTACGCTCCGATGATGCGGTTGCCATGCGCCCGATGACGCTCGAGGAAGCGATTAAAGAAGCCCACTTCCGTGATCGCGATGTCTTTGTTTTCCGCGATCCCAAAGGCAAACTGATGATCCTGCACCGCACACGCGACGGAAGGATGGAGCTGATCGAAGCGCCGTAAAATCAACTGGTTGATAAGCTAGTTGGTTCATACAACGGAAGCGAATCACTCAAGCGCAGGTTACGGCAATCCTTCAGGGGATCGCGTCGCTGCGTATCTCAGTCATTCCCGTCGACGCGAGAAAGGCTTTTGAACGCATCTTGCCGCTGGCCCGGGAGCAAAATCTGTCACAATACGCCGTTTCCTCTCGAGCTGGCTTTGGGCTGCGAATTGCCCCTGGCCGCCTTGGATTCCGCGTTGCAGCGATCGGCCCGAATACGGGAGTTGTGTTGCTTTGAGGTTGAGGCGATACTCAGGCGATGATCAATCTTCGCGTTCTTGCGCTCGTAGCTGTAATCTCAGCCGTGGCGCAGTCTCAGACTGTTGCGCCCCAATCGCAGCTTTCGGTTCATTGGGAAGAACTTACCGCGGCCGACTTCAAAGAAGGTATTCAACGCTCGCAAGGGACCTGCCTGCTGCCATTTGGAATTCTCGAGAAACATGGGCCGCATTTGCCGATCGGCACCGATCTTCTCGACGTTCGCTATGCTTCGCTGCACGCGGCTGAAAAGGAATACGCGATCGTCTTTCCGGAATATTATTTCGGGCAGATCGCCGAAGCGCGCCACGAGCCGGGCACGATCGCCTACAGCCGCGAACTGCAGCTTGCGCTGCTGCAGGAAACTACCGACGAGATGGCGCGTAACGGATGCAAGAAAGTCATCATCGTGAACGGCCATGGCGGCAACGAACATCTGCTTCCTTACTTCGCGCAAACCCAGCTCGACAAGCCGCACGATTATGTTGTCTATGTGTTCGACAAGCGCTCGCCGGATACAGGAGGCCCAAAGAAAAAGTCCTCCGTCGACATGCATGCCGGCGAAAGCGAAACCTCGAAGATGCTGATCGCGCGCCCCGATACTGTTCATGTGGATCGCGCGGACCAGGAATCGGGAGCGGATCAGCATCGCCTCAATCTTCCAGAAGATGTTTACACCGGTATCTGGTGGTACGCGCGATTTCCGGATCATTATGCGGGCGAAGGTGCGGCAGCGACGCCAGAGTTAGGAAAGTTTCAAATGGATTGGTGGATTGCCGCGATCGTGAATACGATTCGTGCCGTAAAAGCCGATGACGAGAGCCTGAAACTGCAGAACGAATTCTATGAAAAAAGCCGGCATCCGCTGGATACGAAGCAGTAGCTTTCCGTTGCTACGAGCTACCAATCAGCACGCCGGTGATAAAAACCAGCACACCCCCGAGGCCAACCTGCAGCGCCGCGGAAACCCAAGGAGTGTCCATGAACCTGCGCCGAACCCACGTAATCAATCCGAGCTCCGCCAGCACAACTGCGCCCGCCGCCCATAATGCGAGACGGAAGTTGCTAATCAGAAAAGGCAGGGTGTGACCAAGGCCGCCGAGAGCGGTCATCACACCGCAAATCACACCCCGCACCCACGGGTGCCCGCGGCCCGTCAAGCTTCCATCATCCGATAGAGCTTCGGTGAACCCCATGCTGATACCGGCTCCGGCGGACGCCGCAAGGCCCACAAGAAAGGCATCGTGGGGCTTGTGGGTTGCAAAGGCTGCTGCAAAGACGGGAGCGAGCGTCGATATCGAACCGTCGATCGCGCCGGCGAGTCCCGGCTGTACGATCTGCAGAACAAAAAGCCGCCGCTGGGCCCGCTCTTCATCTTCTTTTACATTCGCCGGAAGTTTCTCTTTGTCCAATTCCTGGGCGCGCTCTTCGTGTTCGCGTTCCTCATTGATGAGATCGTCGAGCAATTGCCGAATGCCGGCGTCCTGAGTGCGGGCCGCGGCGCGTTCGTAGAATCGCCTCGTTTCAACCTCCATGGTGCTGGCTTCCTTGCGAACCGCTTCGATGCGCAGCGGACGGCTCAACCACAATGCCGGACGCTCGACAAAACCACGCACATCCTGGCGGCGAATCAAAGGGATGTGCTCGCCAAATTTCGTGCGAAAAAGCTCAATCAGCTTGCGGCGATGGGCGGACTCTTCCAGGCGCATGCCATCGAACATCGCGGCGGATGCGGGATAATCGGGACGCAAGCCTTCGGCGAAATCGGAATACACGCGCTCATCTTCTTCTTCGAGGGCGATGGCGAGAGCCAGCACCTCGCGTTCGGTCAATTCGTCAAACTTTTTCATGGCCGAATAGATTACCTGTCTGAACGTAGCATAGACAAATCCAAAAAACCGAAGTCGAAAGTATTCTGATGACCGGGGCTTGGCAAGAACGCGGCATCGCTTTAGGCTCTCCCGTTCGCCGCGACTGCAATGCTACTATCCAGTGCATGAAGCCTCGCCGGCCGGCCGTATCCGGTCATAGCCGCAATTCGCCCGGGAAAAAGAAGCAAGCCCGCGCGCGCGCCAGCGGCCCGGAGTTGGTAATCATCACGGGGATGAGCGGCTCAGGGAAAGCTTCTGTACTTAAAGCCTTTGAAGATCTCGGCTATTACTGCGTGGATAATCTTCCCATTGCGCTGATCCCGCAGTTCGCGGAAATGTCATCGCAATCTTCGGAGATCCGGCATACCGCGATTGTGGTTGATGTCCGGGAAGGCTCGAAACTCGACCAGCTTCCCGGAATACTCAAATCTGTACGCCGAATTATTTCGACAAAGCTTGCTTTTTTGGAAGCCTCTGACGCGGTGCTGCTGCGTCGTTTCAGCGAGACGCGCAGACCGCATCCGCTCGGGACCGACTCGCCAGTCAACGCTTCGATTCGGGCGGAGCGGCGCCGTCTGGCGAAGATTCGCGCCCTGGCCGACATCGTGATCGACACCTCGAAGTTCAACGTGCACGAACTACGTGCCCACGTCACGGAGCGGTTCCGCGAGCATCCCAACGAGAAAAGCATCTTAGTTTCCAGCGTTAGTTTCGGGTTTCGCCAGGGCGTGCCGGAGGATGCCGACCTGGTCTTCGACGTGCGTTTTTTGCCGAATCCCCACTTTGTGCCGGCTTTCCGGCCCCTCACCGGGCAGCATCCGCGCGTAGCCAAATACATTCGGTCATTTCCGCAGACCCGGGAATTCATTTCCCGCATTTCCGACCTTCTGGTTTACCTGCTGCCGCATTATGTGCACGAAGGCAAAAGTTATTTGACGATTGCGTTCGGATGCACGGGCGGCCAGCATCGGTCGGTAATGATGGCGGAAGAAGTCGGCACGCGGTTGCATAAGGCAGGATACCGGGTGAAGGTGGTCCACCGCGACTTGCCGAAGTGAGGCGAGGCTAGACCGTCCAAGGAGTCAGGAAATTGGAATCGATGGGGCGCACTTTGCTCCAGATCAAGCCGCAAAACTATGACCAGGCCGTACCGCGTGATCAAGACTTGTACGGCCTTATAGTGATCTTCCCCAGAACGAGTTGCGCTGGCAGGGCGGCGTCTATTGCTCCAAGGCCTTGGGGGTGGTTGGGTCGGCCAACTCAGCGATCTCGAGCTCCAGGGCGTCCAGCTGGCGCAACTCCGCCTCAACTGCCGGTTCGCCCTCTTCTTTAATCTCCCTCGCTCGTACCAGCGCTTCTTCGGCGATTCGGCTGACTTCATGAAGGAGCTTGCGGATCTCAACCTCCAGGCGGCTTCGACTTTCCTGGATGCGGTTCAAAGTGTCGCTCTGGACCCTTGTGCTATTGGTTTCGAGAAGTTTAACCAGAAACTCGCGGCCGTCGTCTTCAATGAGCTTTCGCGCACCGATGATCGGGAGCAGCGCGTCCGCAATCCAGCGCAACGGCGACGCCGGTTGCGCCAGTTCGATGAACTCCATAAACGTGAATCTGGAACGAACGCGGAGGCCAGACTCCGGATCAAGCGCATGCGGCACTCGGGCTAGCTCGGGAATGCCGGCGGCGGCAAGTTTCCTTAAGAAATCATTTCCCATATCTACGAAACGAAGGGCCGCCCGGCGATATCCTTTCTCGGCTTCCTCCTGCTCGGGCTTGAGCCAAGGCACGACCTGGTGACGCACAACCTCCTGTGCCGATTTCATGATCTGGCGGCGATAGGATGGGCCGAAAGCGCGGTGCATCGACTGGAGCATCTCTTCATATTGCTGGTTGGCCTTGGGCTGAGCGAAGGCGACGAATGACTTGTGCCTTTCCACTAACATGTCAGAAAGCTGCTGCTGCTCAGCCATAAAGAGAAAGTTGAGCTCGCGCATAGAGCGTTCGGCTTCCGCGACGGTTTCTTTCATCACAGCAATACGCCGCTCGGACTCCTCAATCGGCCTGCGGAGAGCGTCCTTGTGCTCGCTAACGATCGCTAAACCTTGCTCGCCCAGGCGCTGAAGCCCCCGCTCCCACGCGGCGCGAACGAGTTGTCGTCCGGAGTCGTCGACCAGGGATTGCAGTGCTTGAATGAGTTTTCTCCAGTCGCGTTCCGGACCGCGATTTTCGGCCCGTTCCCGGGCACTGACTTCGAACACCGGCCCCATTTCCCGATCCAGCCGCCGGTGTAGTAATTGTCGAGTGAAAGCGGAAGCCGCAGATCGCTCTTCATTAGTCGTACGGTCAGCTTTGTTCAGGACAAGTATCAATTTCTGAACCTGTTTTCCGACCACTCCAACGATTGCCAACTCCTCGCCAGCCAAGGGTGGGTCTGCGCCCACTACAACAATCGCGGCATCGATGTGCGGTATGAACGCCTGGGTAGCCGCTGTGTTCCCAGTGAACACGGATCCAAGACCCGGCGTATCCACGATGCACATACCGGAAGCCAGGAGCGGACTTGGGACGAACACCTCCGCGCCTTGCACACGTTTTTGATTCTCCGGATTGAGCTCCTCGGTGACATATTGCTTTAAGTCAGAAATGACGATGTCCTTCCAAACGCCTTCTTGGGTGCGGATTCGCGCAGCCGGCTTCTCGCCGAACCGAATAACAGTCGGCAACGCAGTGACAGGGATGAAACCGGTGGGGAGGATCGACTGACCGATCAGCGCATTGATAAGAGTGGATTTTCCCCGTTTGAATTGGCCGACGCAGGCGACATAGAAGCGACCTTCAGAGACACGCGCCGCGAGCTCTCGCGCTTCCCGCGCCACCGCTTCCGCGCCCAAATCAGCGGCACGGTCTGCCAACAACAACAGCCGGTTCGCCCCGTCCATGACGCTCACTGATGCTCCAATGGCGTCACATCCTCCGGGCTGCGTGATCGTCCCTTGACCTGAT
>JASICF010000298.1 GCA_030044775.1 Candidatus Sulfotelmatobacter sp.
GCATCACCACTGGAACCGCAAGCGCGCCGCCAAGGCGCTGGGCATCAGCTATCGCGCACTGCTCTACAAGATTCGTGACGCCGGGCTGCCTTCAACCCGGAGTCCAAAGCGGCCGCCACAGGAAGAATCATCCCAAACCGTAGCGGCGGATTGATCAGCGCAGGCGTCCGAACTATCCTCTCAAGTCCGACAGCGCTTTTTTAGCATCTCCATTATTGGGATTGATTTTCAGCGCGCGTTCCAGTTGCTGGCGGGCCAGCGTGGGCTGATTGGCCTTCTCATAGGCCATCGCGAGATGGTAATGGACGGTCGCATCTTCTGCGCCGCCCTTTTTCTCGTTCAGACGCAGCGATTCCTGGAACATGTCGATAGCCGATTGATAGACGCCTTTTTGGTAATAGGCCCAGCCCAGCGTATCGGCGGCATTGGGAGAATCCGGCATGCCGCGCCGCGCCGTCTGCGCCATCGCCAGCGCCACATCGACGTTGCCGCCCTGCTGCAACATCACATATGCAAGATTGTTCGAGGCCAGTGGATTGTTCGGGTGAACATTCAGCGCCTGTTGATACATGTTTTTCGCCTGATCCCAATTCCCCTGCGATTCATACATCATGCCGGCGAGAAGGTAGAAAGAAATCTCTTTGGGGTGATCCTTGATCGATTGCTGATAGGTGGCGAGGGCCTGGCTCGCCGAACCTTCGGCCGCTTGCGTTTGCGCCAGTTTCATCAGCGCGTCAGAATTATTCCTGTCCAACTCGACCGACTTATGGAAGGCTGCGTCAGCCTCAGCGAAGTTTTTCTTTTCGAAGAACGCCGAGCCAAGCAAATCATAAAATCCGCTGCTGTTCGGCGTTTTTACGATTTGCGCCTTGGCGGCTGCAATCGCCTGATCGGGTTGTTTCTGAGCCAGGTAAGTATTCATCAGGCCTTGCAAGCCCTCCGTTGATGCCGGATCGTGATCGAGCGCCTGCCGATAGAACTTGATTGCAGCCGCATACTGTTTCTGCAACTGATGCAGGTTGCCCAGGGCCACGTAGGGAGCCGGACTGGCCGGGGCAATTTCGGCGGCTTTGTGCATATCCTCCTCGGCGGCGGAGTATTTCCTGGTGTTCAACTCGGCAGTAGCACGGGTCAGATAACCATCTGGCAAATTGGGAGCACTTCTGATGATTTCTTCGGCGGTTTGCGCGAGTCCATCGAAATCTCCCTCTTGCAATTCCATCGCTGCCAGGGATCGGTCGGCGTCGGTGATATCGGGACGCAGATTCACCGCCTGCCGTAACTCTGATTCCGCCTCCGCCTGATTGTTCTGCGCCGCATAAGCCAAGCCGAGCTGATAATGTGCAACGCCGTTGCTGGGATCATTCTTGATCGCTTGTTGTAAAGAGTCGACGGATCCATTGACGTCCCCACGCCGCAATTGAATCTCTCCGCGAAACACCAACGCGTCCGCTTCGTGCGAATTTGTCTTCAGTATCTCGTCGTTCAGCTTGCCGGCCTCATCCAGGCGGTTTTTCAGGATCAGAAGTTGCACATAATTTTTTGTCACCTGCAGATCCTTGGGGTGGTCCTTGTGCAGCGAACCATATTCGTCGGTAGCTTTATCGAGATCGCCTTCCGCAAAATAAAAATCACCGAGCAGTCGGTAGCCTTCGGAACTATCCTTAAAATCGTTCTTGGCCTGCTTTAAGAAAGCCTCAGCATCCGGCTTCTTGTTCTCCTGCACCAACAGGCGAACGTAAGCGGCATAGGGAGCCGGGTCCTTGGGATCGACCTCCAGGGCGTGCTTGAATTGCTGTTCTGCTTCGGGGAATTGGTTTCGGCCCTGATAAAAACCGCCGAGCGCAAGTTGAGCGGCCATCATTTTTGGCGCAAGGTCCACCGCCTTCTTCAAGCTGGTTTCCGCCGCGTCGGGTTGATTCGCACGCAGTTGTAACATGGCGAGGTTCAGATAAGACTCGGCGCGGTTTGGCTCGGCTGCGACTGCTTTCTGCGTTTCCTGCAGGGCGAGATCCAGATTGCCTTGCGCGGCAGAGAGGTTCGCCCACGCGAGATGCGTATCGGCACTGTCAGGCTGTTTTTCGTGCAACACGTCGAGATGCGGTTGCGCCTGCTTCAATTGGCGGGCCGAGATCAGCAGGTTCGCAAGGTCGGCTTGTGCGGTGTAGTTGTCTGGGGCAAGATCGACCGCCCGCGAAAGTTCCGCGTAAGCGCGGTTGTAATCCTTCAATTTGAGATAGGTTTCACCCAGCTGATAATGCGCCTCGGCAAATCGTGGATCGATCTGCACCGCGTTGGCGTATTGAATCGCCGCCTCGCGCAGCTTGCCTTGCTCCCGGTAGCGGTTTCCACTCTCGAGAAACCGCTGTTTGCGCACGTTTGGATCGCGCGTGCAACCGGTGAGAATAACAGGAAGTAGCAGAAAGACGGCGAGCAGGCGCGGGGAAATAAAACGGCTCATGGATTCTCCGGAAAAAACGCGAATGAACAAACCACAGCGAACTAGTAGCCAATAACTCAAGGTACTGCAACTCGGGTATAGAAATAAAGTTACTGCCGGCATTCTTTTCGGCGGAATTCGAATCGTGTGTACGCATCGCCAGCCCAGGTGACGAGGTTGGTTTACAATTGGGTGTTTTTACTTCTTGTTCTTGCACTCTTGGAGGATTCTATGAAGCTTACGCCCGGAAAACTCGCGGGTCTCAAGAAGGTGTCGAACGAGCGAGGCGTAATCGCCGCTGCGGCCATGGATCAGCGTGGCTCTCTGCAGAAATCGCTTGGCAAAGAGAAGGGAGGAGAAATCAGCGGCGCCATGATGGAAGAATTCAAGTCTCTGGTCACAGAAGTCTTGACGCCTCATGCCAGCGCGATTTTGCTCGATCCGGAATGGGGTTTGCCGGCCTCGAAACGGCGCGCAAAGAATGCGGGTTTGCTGCTAGCCTATGAAAAAACCGGTTATGACAAAACCGGTCCTGGACGTCTTCCTGACCTGCTCGATCACTGGTCGGCGCGGCGTTTGAAAGAAGCGGGCGCCGATTGCGTGAAAATTCTGCTCTATTACACCCCCTCCGATCCCAAGGAAGTGAATGACAAAAAGCATGCCTGGGTGGAGCGGATCGGAGACGAATGCCGCGCCAATGATATTCCGTTCTTTTTGGAATTCGTCGGCTATGAAGAAGGCGCCGATGAAAAAGGCTTGGACTATGCCAGGAAAAAGCCGGCCGTTGTCACCGAGAGCATGCGCGAATTTAGCAAAGAGCGCTATGGCGTAGATGTTTTGAAAGTTGAAGTTCCCGTAAACATGAAGTTTGTGGAAGGCGTGAAATGCTTCGCGGGTCAGAAGGCGTACACGAAAAAAGAAGCGATCGATCACTTCCATCAAGCCGCGAATGTAGCCACGAAACCGTTCATCTATCTCTCGGCTGGCGTCAGCAATGCGGAATTCAGCGAAACGCTCGAGTTGGCCGGAGAATCCGGCGTGAAGTTCAATGGTGTGCTCTGCGGCCGCGCGACCTGGAAAGACGGTATTCCCATTTATGCGAAACAGGGTGCGGCGGCATTTCGCAAGTGGCTGGAGACCGAGGGCGTAAAGAACATTAACAACGTGAATGACAAATTGAAGGCGGCTACCTCCTGGTACTCCATTTACGGTTTGGAGCCGGTGCTAGTCAACGCGTAACTTAGCAAGCTAAAAACATGGTGCCGAAACGCGGGCGGGATTTCGCTCGCGTTTTTTCTGAAACCTCGTGCTTTTTTTACGCATCGAAGTCCGTAAGACCCCAAGCGCAACCGGAAGCAGGTACTCTGACGTACCGGGTCTCGCTAAAAGCCACCTTACCAACCACCTGCTTCGGGCAGGTTTCTAAACGGAATGTCGACTCTGCCGCAAGCTAATCAGACCTGCACGACGCGCTGTGGAGGAAGATCAGCATGGCTAGCGCGCCAAAGTTTCGCATTGATGTAGATATTCACAACCTCTTAACGCACGGTCCGGCAGAAGTGGTTCAACTGCCGAAACCGAAGGGCATGACGCTGCCTCAAGTCGTTTTTCCTCAGTATCCGGAAAGGTTATCCGATCCTGGGCCGGAAGTGATTCCTGAAAAACGTGACTGGACTTTCCCGCAGGCGTATCGCACCATGCGCGGCTGGCTGTTTCCTTACGTGCGCTCTCGCCTTCTCCCCGGCGATTTCCATCCCATCACTGCATACCTGTTTCTGGAATACAAGTGCAATCTGGATTGCTGGTATTGCTGGGCCTTCAACAACAAAGTCAAGGGCATGACCGAGGATGTTGCGCGCCGCTCGATTGACTGGCTGCACGATCACGGCTGCCGCGTGCTGGCTTTGATGGGCGGAGAGCCGCTGCTGCGGCCGGAATTCGCACACAAGGTGGTTTATTACGCGGCGAAAAAGGGATTCTGGATTTACATCGGCACCAACGGCCGTCTCCTGCGTCCCGATGTGGCCGATCGTTTGGGAGATGCTGGCGTTGGCGTGATCAATTTCGCCGTCGATGCTTGGGACGAAAAACCCAGTTTGCCGAAGGCAGTTGTGCCAGTGCGCAAGCATCTCGAACATTTATTGAAGAAGCAATACGTCTACGGGTACATGGTGTTTTTCAACATGAATATCTGCCGGAATAACACCGACGATATTCGGCAGCTTACCGAATATGCGCGCGACCATCGCATCGCCACCGACTATCACATCAACGAGACGCCGATGCTCGAGCAAGACGAACACTTTAAGCATCTCAGCGACAATCCCACCTACATCCGGCCGCAAGACTGGCCGCAGATCGATGCTTTAGTCGATTGGATCATTGAGAAAAACAGGGCCGGATACCAGATGGTGAACTCCATCCAACGTCTGCAAGAGATTAAGGCTTTCATCCGTATGGCCAGTGGAGCAGACCTGAAACGGCTGGGCTGGAACGGCGATGGAACCGGAACCGGCGGCGACATTGCAAGGCAAGTCGCCGGCATGCCGGGTTTTGTACAAGACGCGAACGGCGAATTACATTTCGCCGAGTGGAACTGCCGCGCGGGGCAGAATAACGTGATCATCCGTACCGATGGTACGATTGCTCCCTGCTTTCCCATGTACGCCTCGACGTACGACTGGGGAAATATCGATGGTCACAAATTCGAAAAACGGCAGCTCGAAGAAATGAAGAAGACCTGCCAACAGCACTGCTTCTCTACGCTCAATCACAACCTTGCATACTGCTATAACGACGCGCGCGTGATCAAGTTTGTGTGGACCAATCTGGTGAAGAACCGGATGAATGGCGGGGCCAGAAGCTTCGAGGATTAGAGAGACTATTGCTGCGTCTCTAGCTCCGCAGTAAGTTGATGCACGGCGGTGAGGTCAAAGAAGCCCGACAAGTCTACGTGGCCTGCCAAGGTTTCGCGTGGCTGCCCCTCGACCAGAATTTTTGCCTTCAGGATTCCTGGAATGTTCGCCGAGAGAGTTTGCAGCAGCGATGCCACCGTCAACTCTTCTGAAAGAACGCCGGATCGATGGCCATCCGCGAAAGCCGCATTGATGTCGATGACAGCGAGGCCAGGATCGATCAGATAGACGCTGCGAATGTCCGATCCAACCGGAATCGGGTGGGGAGAGGTTTTATCGAGGTATAGCGCAATCAGAGCTCGCAACAATTCTTCGGCACGTTGCTGCCGAACACTGGGTAGAGGAATCCGCGCGGCTTGCGCGCGCAGAATTCCTAGATCGTCATACGCCACGAACAAAGTAACTTCTTCGGTCGGCCCTGAAACTGGGGCGACTACGGGGCGGCTGTCGCTCGAAGATGCGGGAGTGGCGGCGACGCGTCCCCGCATGCGCCAGGCGTAAATGCTCATACCCAGCACCGCTGCCAGCATCACCGAGGCCGCAATGTAAAAATGCCGCGGAATCATGGAGCGGCTCCGAGTTGGGAACGAATATTGACGATGCCATTGGCCACGGCGCCGGCGATCAGTTGCTGGTAGTCGGGCGCGGTGAGTGCGGAAACATCGCTGGCCGGCGGAGCAACTTCAACGGCAATCGCCACTGTGAGTACGTTATTCAGCGGCCGCAGCGGTGCGGTCAGCGTTCGTACCGGGATCTGCAATTTTTTCAGCTCCGATGCGACGCTCACCGCCGTTGCCTGGCTAAGTGGAATTGCAGATGACTGAGCGGTGTTCCATTGGCGAAACGGACCCTCATCATCGCCCGTGGCGTAGGGCAGCATCGAAGTATAAAGCCGCACTCCCTGGCCGTTGGATGCCGCATGCAAAGCGATGTAGACCGCAGGGTGAGCATTATTGGCATAGTAGGCGCGATCGTCCAGCGATAAACTCGCGTCCGAATCCCGGAGAACAAGCGTTGAAATCCCCCGGCTTTCAAGTTCCTGCCTTAACCGGCGCGCGAAGGCGACCGTAATATCCTTTTCGGTGAGGGTTCGACTAAGAGCCTCGCCGCGATCCTGGCCTCCGTGGCTTGCGTCGACGATGGCGAAATATTTTCGCGGAATCGAAGCAACGGATGAAGCGGCAGGTTGAGCTGCCGGCGGAAAAGAGTGCGTCTCGGTAGGCGCTTTGGCTGCCGCTGGCTCGGGCGGTGCGTGTCCGGGCGTAGGCGTAGAAGTCTGTGCTGAGTTTGCCGCCACCTGCGACCTTGCCGGAGAGAGCGTGATCATTTGCCCGTCGGGACTAAAGTTTGCGATCAGCGGAATCGTACTGCTGACGGTGATTTCCGCTGCTCCATCTCCCTCCGAATATTCAGCCGATGAAATGCTCTTGCTATTAAATGTGAGCCGGGGAGATGCCGGCGCCGTGACCGGTTCGTGCCGAAATGTAAGGTGGATTTTTCCGGGCTCGGTCGCCACTGTGGGGTTGACCGGCGCGGTGAAATGAAATACCAGCCGCGACGGATCCCCGGGAGATACGGTTGCCGTGAAATGAGTCCCGATGCTGCCGATGAAAAGACGTCCTGACGCCTCGTGAAGAGTGGCTGGCCCGCCGAGAAGACGAGGTAGAAGCGAGCTCAGCGAATCGACCGGGACGACGCCGCGCCCGCTATCAAGAAGAAATCTTCCGGTCAAGTCCGCGTCGCGCCCCTGGATGCGCGCGCGACTCCTGCCTACGACGAATTCGGCGAGAACATTGTTGTAATGGATGCGCCAGCGGGGAGGATCAGATCGGACGTTCACCGTGCCCAGAGGATCCAGCAACTCGAACAGTCCGACGTAATCGCGCCCATCAAGCTGCTCGATGGGGACAGAGTAGGTGGCTGCTGTCGAATAGACGCTGAGATGTCTCTCCGCGGGAGCGGCGGAGAGCGCCAGCATGCCGATCAAAAGAAAGAAAAGGGCAGGCCATTTCAGATGAACGGTTCGCAGCGCCCAACTTTCATTCGTTCTACTCCAGCGCATAAATGGTTAATCCGCTGAGAAGCTTTGGGTAAAAATCGGTCGATTTTTGCGGCATCACCTCGCCGGCAAAGGCAATCTTGCTGACCTGCCCCATGGTGCAAGGGTTCATTAAGAAAGCGATGTTGGCGCGGTCCTCGCGCACCATCGAAAGAGCTGCAGCCGCATCCCGCACATAGGAAAGGTTCTGCTG
>JASICF010000299.1 GCA_030044775.1 Candidatus Sulfotelmatobacter sp.
GCTTCGCTCATATTGCGCAGATATTCGCCCCCGGCAACCGAGCCCCGGCCGAGACTCTCGTCTTCAATCGCGCGCCGCAAGTCCGGTTTGCGATCCGGTTTTACGCGTGCCCGCACTAGGTAACGCATGCCGATCTCCTCAATTACTGCAGTCCTGCCTGCGCCAGCATTTCAAGAAATTGTCTCTGGGTCCGCATGTCAATGGACTGGGCCACCAGCTTGCCATCGCGATCATAAACGAAACTTTTGGGGATTCCCTCAATCTGGAACTCCTCATTCACTTTCCGGCCGGGATCGAGAAGAACCGGATATGTGATGCTTCGCTCGGACAAAAATTTGCTGACCTTTCCCGCATCCTCATCGGAGATTGCCAGCACCACAAATCCACGCGCCTCAAATTTCTCGTAAAGACCCTCCAGATCGGGCATTTCTTTTCGGCACGGAGGGCACCACGTAGCCCAGAAATTCACCAGCACCACCTTGCCTCGCTGGTCCTTCAAGCGCCACGTATTGCCATGCAGGTCCTCGAGCCTGAAGTCAGCCAGCTGACGCTTGACGTCATCCGCCTCCAGTTCGCTCATTGCGGCGGCGAACTGCGGCGAATCAAGCATGGCATTCACATGCTCGTAGCGGACCAGGGAAGCGAGTTCCAGATAGAGCGAATCAGGATGGCCGTTCTGCGCGGGCTGTGGCTGCTCTCGCAGAACCGCCGCCAGGGTGGTCGCGACTTCTTGCAGGGTTTCATGGCCGAAATCCCCTTCCGTCGAGAGATTCGCAAGCGCGCCGGCCAGCCTCAGCTTGTTTGGAGTAGTTGGCAATCGCCGGATCGATAGCGCCAGTTCGCGAGTCGTGCGGGCTCTCGCGTCGTCCGGCAAACTTCGCAACCCGTGTATTTGATCGACGATCGGTTTCTCCTGATCGCTCCAGACAATCTTTTCCCCGTCGTCGGCGCGTGCCCGAAAAAAGCTGGCACTGCAGGTCGCGATAACACTGAGAACGAAAATCAACGCGAGCGATTGCCGCAAAGGAGAGAACATGCAAGGAGATTACATCAGAGGCCTAAGCACGGAAAGTCAAAATCCCGGTCAGATGAACATTTCGTCCTGCGGGACAGGCCGCCGCGTTTCGGTGTTGCGCCCGTTCTTGCGCCCATGCCCGAAGAAGTATTCGACTCCCGCCGTGACTCCTTGAATCACGCCAGAAAATTGCCGAACCGGAGACATCACTGTTTTCTGCACCACATCCGACGTCTGTTCCACCCGGTCGAATGTGCGGGTAAGCATTTCGTCCGCGCGGATAATCTGCAGGCGTGCCCGATCCACCAAGTCGTTCACCGTCGCATCCACGCGTTGAATTTCCTCACGCAAAGCGGCGCTGCTTTCCCTGACATTCGCGACAATCGTTGCGACGTTGGGCCTGACTTCCGACAACGTGGCTTGTGCAGTATCGATTGCAGGCAACACCTTGGTTTTCACTTCGTCGGCCAATGACTCGACCCGGGCGCCGGTTTTCCGCATCGACAGATACACGGCGACGAGCAGACCCGCCTGCAGCAGAACTGCCGCTGCGGTTATGGCAATAAATACGATGAGCAGGTTATCCATAAGCGTTCTCGCAAACGACTTACCCGGCTGGCGAGTCGAACCTGAACTTGCTCCAGCCGGTGCTACAGATTCTTTGACGTGTCGGCGGTTGCCTCCTGATACGCCTGGCGTCCAGCTTCGTAAGCGGCGCGGAATTGATCCTTCTGTTGATTCACCACATCTCGGCCGCGATCCACCCACCCTGAGGCCTGATCGCGCGCCTGTCGCGCGCGGTCCCTGACATAGTCGCGCCCTTCTTCGGCCTTCGAGCGCAAGACCTCACGCGTCTCGCTGCCCGCACGCGGCGCATACAAAACCCCGACCAGCGCTCCCACCCCTAATCCCGCCAGAAACCACACAAAGCTGTTGCCATCGCGATCCGACATACCCGACACCTCCATCTTTCAATGAATCGATGGTAGCACCCTGCGCGGCGGAAAGACAATTACCGCAGATTTGCGGATTTGGCGCGAGAACGCCCGCGCAAATTATCTGTAGGCAGGCACTTATGGGCGCACACCTGAGTATCAACGGTCTCGCTGCCCGTTTGCCCGGGAAATGGAAGCTACTTCTGAGCTGGAGGAGTCGTTGGAGCCGGTGCGGGCTGTGTCTTCACGGGACTGCTCTTTACTCCCTGCAATACCGATTTCGGCCCGGTATGCTTGATCGCATTGATCGACAAGGTGACGGAAGTCAGCATAAATATGACTGCCGCAGCCGTCGTCGCCCGGGATAGCCCAGTGGCTGCGCCGCGAGGACCGAAGGCCGCTTGACTGCCCTGGCCTCCGAAGGCGGCAGAAATGTCCCCAGCGCTGCCGCTTTGCAGCAAAACCACCACGATCAGGAACAGGGAGATGATGATGTGAACCGCATAAACCAGGTAGATCAGCATGGAATCGATAAATCCTAATTGTAGAAATGAATCTTTTCAGAACCAATCTAGCGAACGTATGGTGCGGAAGGGGGGATTTGAACCCCCACGCCTTTCGGCGCCACCCCCTCAAGATGGTGTGTCTGCCAGTTCCACCACTTCCGCACAGATGTGAAACGAACCATCAGGGGAAGGTTCGATTATAGCAGAGGCATTCGCGAAGCACGGCAATCGCCCGCCACTGGGTAGTGGTGCAGTTTGTTTGTTCTTAATCCCCCGAAGGCAGCAGTATGTCCTCCGCGTGCTGCTCGATCGGAACCGCAAGACGCGGACGCTCCTCGAAACTTGGCTGGCACTCCGCGCTTGCTCCCGGCTCGGCAGGCGCCAGCGGATCGAGACCGCTAAATTGCGCCGCTTCGGTTGATCCGGTCAGCGCGGTTGTTGAGGCCAATCCGCCGCTGATGACCTGCTGCACCTGGTCGAAATATCCCGTTCCCACGAAGCGTTGATGTTTGACCGCCGCGTAGCCATACTCAGTTTCGCGGCTGAATTCCTTTTCCTGCAGTCGGGAATATGCGGTCATTCCCGAAAGTTGGTAGCCGCGCGCCAATTCGAACATGCTCAGGTTGAGGGCATGGAAGCCCGCGAGCGTCACAAACTGAAACTTGTATCCCATGCGCGCCAGCTCCGGCTGAAAGCGCGCAATCGTCGGTTCATCCAGTTTCTTGCGCCAATTAAAGCTTGGCGAGCAATTGTAAGCCAGAATTTTTTCTGGATATTTCTCGTGAATCGCATCGGCAAACTGCTGTGCCTCTGCCAGATCGGGATGCGAAGTTTCGCACCAGAGCAGGTCGGCGTAGCGCGCATACGCCAGGCCGCGGGCGATCGCAGATTCGATACCGCCGCGAATACGGAAAAATCCCTCACTCGTGCGTTCGCCCGTGCAGAAAGCCCGGTCCTGCGGATCAATATCGCTGGTGAGCAGATTTGCGCTGTCTGCATCGGTTCGCGCCATCAATAGAGTCGGCACGCCCATCACGTCGCTCGCCAGCCGGGCCGCAATTAGCTTTTGCACCGCTTCGCCGGTCGGAACCAGAACCTTGCCTCCAAGATGTCCGCACTTCTTTGCCGACGAAAGCTGATCCTCAAAGTGAACGCACGCCGCGCCTGCCTCAATCATCGCCTTCATCAATTCGAATGCGTTCAATGTCCCCCCGAACCCCGCTTCGGCGTCGGCCACCAGCGGAGCAAACCAGGTTTCGGCCGGTGCCACTTTTCCCTCGGCGTGATGCAACTGATCGGCCCGTTGCAACGCATTGTTGATGCGCCGGCACAGATTCGGAACGCTGTCGGCAGGGTAAAGGCTCTGGTCGGGATACATATGTCCCGCGTTATTAGCGTCGGCTGCTGCCTGCCAACCGCTCACGTAAATCGCTTTCAACCCGGCTTGCACCTGTTGCACCGCCTGATTGCCGGTGACCGCGCCGAGCGCCTTCACGTACGGCTCCTTCTGCAGCAGATCCCATAACCGCTCCGCGCCTAACCTCGCCAGCGTGTGTTCAATGGCAATGGACCCTCGCAGCCGCAGGACGTTTTGTGCAGTGTACGGACGTTCTATACCTCTCCACCGCGGATTATTCGCCCACTCATAATTCAGGCAGTCTTCCGCCAGGGCATATTGCGCGCGTTTCATTTCAATCACGGGCGCAAAGTGCCGAAGCACAGGGTCTGGATTTGGTCGCGAGGGCATGGTGTGTCTCCTTGAATCGAGTGTTCAATATAATGAACATATGATCAGCATACTGGCGCAGCCTAGCGGAAGCCCAAATTGCCGTCAAGGCGTTTGTTCAGTATAATGAACATACATTCATTTAATTGATTTCCTACAGGATTCGCCCGGATCACGCCATGAAGCAATCTTCCGAATCTCCGTCAGTTGCCGTAGAACGCGCCTTGACTATGCTCGAGACTGTTTCTCAATCTTCCGACGGACTCAGCAATGCTGAGATCAGCCGCATGCTTGGGATTCCCAAAAGTTCGGCCAGCTACATCCTTCGCACGCTGGAAACTCGCGGATATTTTGCTCGCGACGCTGAGTCAGGGAAGTACCGCGTTGGCCTCAAGATTCTTAGCCTTAGCCGCGGAGCCTTAGGCGGACTCGACGTTCGTACCGTCGCCCTGCCCATCATGCGGCGCCTCATGCAGCAAACCGGCCTCACCTGCCATCTGGCGGTTCTCGATGGGCACGAAGCCGTTTACATCGAAAAAGTCGAACCTGAGACTTTCATTCGTATGGATACATGGGTGGGTCGCAGGATGCGCGTGCACGCCACCAGCGTCGGTAAAGCAATCATTGCCCACGTTTCTTTGGAACAACTGGAAGACATTCTCCACAAAAGCGGCATGGAGAAGCGCACTCCCAAAACCATCACTACCATGCCGCGCTTGCTGAAAGAATTAGAACGGGTTCGCGAACAGGGTTACGCGGTCGACGATGAAGAAAACAACCTTGGTGCGCGCTGCGTCGCGGCTTCTATTTTCGACGAGTTGGGTTCGATTGCGGCCAGCATCGGAATCAGCGGCACAACCCAGCAGGTCGGTCCGCAAACCATGCCGCGCATCCTCGATGCCTTGAAGGACGCTGCGCGTCACATCTCTACCGCAATGGGCTACAGGCCGCGCCGGCATAGCGCCGGCTAATTGATTTCATGGGGCTGGACGCGGGCTTCCGCTTGCCACAGCTTGCTTCCAGTCGCTACCATTTCGCAGATGCCAAATCGAGTTCTGCTCTGTCCCCCCACGCACTTTGACGTCGTCGATCAGAAAAATCCGTATATGTCGGTGGCAGGGGTTGTCGACCATCCCCAGGCTGCTCGGCAATGGCAAGCTCTGTGTTCGGCGCTTGAGCAAGCGGGATGCGAGATCGAGACGATTGCTCCTGTTCCGGGTCTCGAGGACATGGTTTTCGCGGCCAACCAGATCTTTGTCGGCCATGGCAAGGTCGGCAAGTTCATCGTCCCCAGCCGAATGTTATATCCGTCCCGCCAGCGCGAGGTTCCTTATTATGTCGATTGGTTTCGGCAGCATGGATTCACCATTCTCGATCTAGGGCTCTCCGCAGACGAATATCTCGAAGGTGGCGGCGATTTGCTTTGGCACCCGGATGGATCGCGCGTTTACGCTGCCTATGGATTTCGCTCTACAAAAAGCGGCATCGACAGTTTCCGCGAAGCAATGGCAAAGCTCGAAGTTCCCGTCGTCGAACTCCGGCTGGTCGATCGCTTTTGCTACCACCTCGATACTTGCCTCTGCCCGTTGAACAACGAAGCTGCCCTGATCTTTCCCGGCGCCTACGACCCCGCATCGCTGGTGATCCTGCGCGGTTTCTGGAAACGGGTGCATGAACTCACCTCCGAAGAGGCTCACAAATTCATGGGCAACGGAATCGTTTGCAACGGAAGCTACCTCACGCCTTACAGTACGCCCCATCTTGAGGCAATCCTCGCCGAGGAGCACCTTAGCCCCGTCGTACTCGACACCTCGGAGTTCGAGAAATCCGGCGGAAGCTTGTTTTGCATGAAGTCTTTTCTGCCATGAGCCGGCTGTGCGGGAGGACCCAGCCGACAATTTTTCAGTGTACAGCGGCGGCCATTAGCGCCAGAGCCAGCCCAATTACGCTTAGGACGATCCCGGCATGCCAGAAAAGTCTGCGGCCGGAAAGCAAGGTAATTGAAGTGATTACCAATCCAATTTCAAGAAACACTTCAGCCAGGTCGTAGCGGTCGGCGCGATTCCTCTCGACCGCCACTTCGCGCTCAAAGTCGCGCGCTTTATCCTGAATGTCCTCTTTTTCTTTTTTGTAGCGTTCTGCTTCCTGGGCAGACTTGTCGTGAAAGCTGGCCATTGCTCCGGCATCCTTGCTGGTTGCCGCCGCGGCAAAATCGGCGAACAACTCATCCTGGTGCTCGCGAATATTTTTCGCCTGATAGTATGCCCACTGATCGGAGGCTTTCGCCTGCAGCACAACTTCTTCGGTATGCGCCCGGTGCCCCAGCAGTGATACCACGGCCACCAGCACTGCCAGCACCGCCATGGTCAAGGAAACCGGCGCCAGGCTGGGATCGTGGTGGCCGTGCTCGGCATGCTCTTTAAGTTCTTCGAGTTCGTCGCTCATACGTTGCCCCAAAATCCTTTTTGCGAAGATGGACCGTATAAGTGACCGATGTTACGGATTCCCGTTCATTCGAGCAAGTGCAGTTGTTATTCGGCGCGATGCGGATCAACGTCCACCGGACACAACTGGCGACGGAACCCCAATCCCTGAACCCTGGCCCCTGACCCCTGGCCCCTGACCCCTGACCCTGCCTTTTCTACTCCCCCATCACTTTCACAATCACGCGCTTGTCCCGCTGCCCGTCAAACTCCGCGTAGAAAATTCGCTGCCAGGTTCCGAAATCGAGTTTACCCGCCGTGATCGGCACAATCACTTCGTGATGAATCAGCAGCGCCTTCAGGTGCGAGTCGCCGTTATCTTCGCCGGTGTCATGATGTTTGTAGTTCTTGCGAAACGGCGCCAGGTGTTCCAGCCACTGATCGATATCCTCAATTAATCCGCTCTCATTGTCATTTACATAGACCCCGGCCGTGATGTGCATCGCCGAAACCAGCACCATGCCCTCTTTGACTCCACTTTTGCGAACAATTTCTTCTACCTGCGGTGTGATGTGTACATAAGCCCGATGTGTCTTCGTGTGAAACTTCAAATACTCGGTTGTAACTTTCATAAAAAATCGCTCCTGGCTAGCTCGATTCTAGCCGAGGAGAACGGGCAGCCTGGGCCAACACATCGCAACCCGATTCGCTCTTGACGCGTGCATCCTGTACACGGGCGCTGAAAAACGGCGCTGCTGGCCTTGTCCGGCATTACGTCAGTAACCCTATTTCCACAGCAGATCACAGAAATTCTCCCCGTCTTGCGGCATACTCGCATTACGTTGGGAGGCTGCGGTGCCGTTTCGTCTGGATTATCTTTCTTGTATTCTCACGATTGCTTCGACTCTTCTGCTGGGAAAACGTTGCTGGGAAGGCTGGGTGCTTGCGGCCATCAACAGTGCGGTGGTGTGTGTCATCGGATTTCGCACCGCTCAGTTTGGCTTCATTCCGGCCAATGTTTTCTGCATCGGCCTGTACGCGGTGAACCTGCGGTCCTGGCGTAAGCCAGAAGCCCACTAAACTGACGATGTAGATGTCGAATGAATGGTCCTGCCTGAGGTGTGTGCTGCGAGGTTTTCTTCCCATATACAACCCATCTCACAGCAAAAAGTTTCGTAATTCTCCGGCAATATAGCTCTGAAGTTTACCGCGCTCGATGCGCAACCAATTTTCCGGATTCGTGTCTATACAAGCGAGCAGTCGAGAAGGCAGTTTGCAAGGAGAAATCGAATGCGAACCTCAAAGCTGTTAGCGAAAGTGGCGACGGCCGTCCTGGTCGCGACTATGTCGTTGGTATGGGCGGTCACGCCCATGATCGCGCAGGATCAGGCTCAACCGCCGAGTTTTACACCGGATCAGCTGGATAGGCTGGTGTCGCGCGTGGCATTGTATCCGGACTCACTATTGGCGCAGGTTCTTGCGGCGGCAACGTATCCCGATGACATTCCCGACGCCGCCAAGTGGGCCGATGAGCACCACTATCTGAGCGGCGACGCGCTGGCCAACGCAATACAAGCCGACCAGTTGCCCTGGGATCCCAGCGTGCAAGCGCTGCTTCCATTCCCTGGCGTGCTCGAACGCATGGCCGATGACATCGATTGGACGCGAGATCTCGGCAATGCTTTTCTTGCGCAGCGCCAGGACGTAATGGATGCCGTGCAGCGCATGCGGCAGAGAGCCAAAGATTTTGGTTATCTGCGAACAAACGATGAAATTGTTGTAGGCGGCGGCCCGTATATCACAATTGATCCCGTCGATCCGGCGTTCGTCTGGGTGCCGGCCTACGATCCCTTGGTTGTGTTCGTTGCCCCGCGTCCGGGATTCTTTGTTGGCGGCGCGATCGGCTGGGGGTTTGGATTCAACATCGGCGTCTGGTTCCGTCCTTGGGGGTGGGGATGGAGCAGCTTCGATTGGGGCGGGCATGTGGTCATTCTTGCCGGCCATCCCTGGGGAAGAGTTTGGGCGAACCGGTTCGTTTATGTTCACCCGTGGGGTCCCGGGATTCGCCGCTGGGCGGTGGCCAATCGCGCGGAGGGACATACGTTGATCCGCCGCGACGAGGCTGAGCGCCGCGCAGCCCGTGAGGGACGAGCAAGGCCAGCGGAGATGCACCACCGATAGAGCTGGGCAAATACCGAACAGGCGCGGCTTCACAGCTGCGCCTGTTTCTCTTGGTGTCGCCGCAGGCGCGTTACCGCATGCTCTCTTCGATTTCTGAAATCCAGTCCGGCCGCTTGAGCACCTCGCGGGGTTTCGGCCCGTCCGCCGCGCCGACAATACCGTCCTGCTCCATGAGGTCGATCAGATGCGCCGCGCGGCCATAGCCAATTCTCAGCCGCCGCTGCAGCAGGGAAGTAGAAGCCTTGCCGAACTCCACTACGAGCCTCACCGCATCCTGATACAGGGGATCGTTTTCCTCGCCAGCCTCCGTTGAAACTTCACCGCTGCCCGCGCCACGTCCCTCTTCGCGCTCCTCCGCTGGAGGCTCCAGGAATTGCTGTTCATACTCGGCCGAGCCTTGCTGCTTCCAGAATTCCACCACCGCGGCAATTTCTTTTTCCGTCACCAGCGGCGCATGCAGCCGATGCACCCGGGCCGATCCGGAAGGCAAATACAACATATCGCCTTTACCGAGCAGCGCCTCGGCACCGTTTGAATCGAGAATAGTTCGGGAATCAACCTTGGTCGCGACGCGGAACGAAATCCTCGCCGGAAAATTAGCCTTGATCAGCCCCGTAATCACATCGACGCTGGGCCTTTGAGTTGCTAAGACAAGATGAATGCCGACTGCGCGCGCCATCTGCGCTAAACGCGTAATCGATTCTTCCACGTTCGACGAATCGAGCATCATGAGATCCGCAAGTTCGTCGATGATGATTACGATGTATGGAATCGGTTTATCGTCGGAGTCTTCCTCAAATAAGCTCGGCGTCGCGCCGGTGTCGAAGAGCCGGTTGTACTGGTCGATATTCCGCACGCCCTTCGCCGCCAGCAGTTTCAGCCGCCGCTCCATCTCGCGCACCGCATTGCGCAGCGCATTCGCGGCCAGCTTCGGCTCGGTGATGATCGGCGTATAAAGATGAGGAACTCCTTCGTAATTTCCCAGCTCCAGCCGCTTCGGATCCACCAGAATCAGCCGCACCTGATCCGGCGTCGCTTTGTACAGAATCGACATGATGAACGCGTTGATCGCAACCGACTTTCCGGAACCGGTCGAGCCGGCAATCAGCAGGTGCGGCATACCGTTCAGATCTGCCGTGACGATGCGGCCGTTAATGTCTTTGCCCATCGCCATCGTCAGCTTCGATTTCGACCCCATGAATTCCTGCGACTCAATGTTCTCCCGCAGCCAGATAATCTCTCGCTCGCGGTTCGGCACCTGAATGCCTACCGTTGATTTTCCCGGCATGCGCTCGATCAGGATGCTTTCGGCTTTCAAGGCCAGGCACAAATCGTCCGTGAGATTCGTAATGCGGCTGTACTTGATTCCCGCGTCGGGCTTGAACTCGAAAGTGGTAACCACCGGTCCAGGATTGATCTGCGTGATCTGCCCGTGTACATCGAACTCCGCATACTTTTCCGTGAGCACTTGCGCCAGCAATTTCAGTTCATCCGCATCCACCGCCTGCTGCTCATCCGGGCGCTGCAGCAAGCTACTCGAAGGCAGCTTGTAACCACCGGCGATCTTTGGCATGGTTGTCTTTGCCTTGTGATCGCTGTCGGCGCGTTGCGTCACCTCAGGCTCGGTGCCCTCACCCTCTGTCAGGCCCAGCGAAGCAGAGGCATCCCTATCCCGGCCACGATTCTCCGCCAGCGATTCGTGCAAAATCCCGCCAGTTGCCGGACGTTCCTCCTCGAACATCCGTTCAATCCCCGTTCGGCGCGGCTCTGACGTTCTCCCCGGTTGATCCGCGACATTCGAGCGCGCAATCATCTGCGTCTTGACTGCCGGCTTCGAAATCCTGCGCTTCTCCAGTTCTTTCTGCTGCTTGCGTTTGAGCCGTTCTTGGCGCCAATCCTCGTAGCGGTTCCAGAGCGCCGTCACAAAAGCGAAGCGAGTTGGCATCCAGAGTTGTACGGTCGAAAACGAAAATGCAGTCGTCAAATAGAGCGCGACAGCCAGCACGCTGGCGCAAACCAGGTACGCTCCCGTCAGATTCAAATAGTGAATCAGCACATCGCCGACAATTCGTCC
>JASICF010000300.1 GCA_030044775.1 Candidatus Sulfotelmatobacter sp.
TGCAAACCGCGCGGCTGAATGTGGTGGCATATCCGGTCGATCCCTGCATCGGCCAACTCAGCTTCATCAACAGCAGCGGGGTTCCGGTGGGAAGCGCGCTGAATGTGCAGCTTGCCCCAGGACAAGCTGCGTCACTCGACCTGCCCGGGAGCTTGCTGGTCACAAGACTCGGGCAGCGCGCCGAGGTGCAACCGGTCATCTCTGGGTCGAACGGGGGATGCGTCGCGTCGGCTGAAGTGTACCTCAATGGCTTGGGTACGACTTCGACGTTCTTTCCAGTCGATCCATGCAGTCCGTCGAGTGCCAGCTGCACGGCCTTCTAGGCGCAGGAGGACGGAACTTTCGCAGGGAATCGGGGGCACAAGACTGGTTTGAGATTGGAGGCTCACAGACAGGAAATGAACCGCGCTGACGCACTGGATAAAACGCTGCGACAGATGTACGCAGTCATCTCATTTCCGGAGGGTGGAGAGCCGGATTGGGAGGGGATGAAGGCCGTTTTTCATCCCCAGGCACAACTTACGCGTGTAACGCCCGAAGGCATCGACCACTTCGATTTGCAATCTTTTCAAGCCATGGCCACGGAGATGCTCGATCGCGGTGTGTACACCGCCTTCTTCGAGCAAGAGATCGCGCGGCGGGAGCACACTTTCGGATCGTTAGCCCATGTGTTGAGCGCGTACGAGACCAAGCGGAGCCCCGAAGCGGCATCGTGCCTGGCGCGCGGCGTGAATTCGATTCAACTCCTGTGGGAGGGCGCATCGTGGCGGGTGCTGAGTCTTCTGTGGGACGAAGCAATGCCAGGCAATCCGTTTGATCTCAAGCAACTGTTCGCGGCGGAGGTTTCCTGTGGCTAGGGTGCACAAGTTTCGTATTTCGTCGACTCGAAGCAACGACTTGGTCTGTCGCAGCATGGCGGCCGCTGAAGCCAAGGGAACGATGATGCGCCGGGCCGGGCATTACTGCGGACGCTTTCTCGAACTCGATGGCCGGATGCTTCGCAACTTCGGCACCTGCAGTTATCTGGGACTCGACCAGCATCCCGAGTTACGGCAAGCGGCAATTGCCGCCGTCGAGGAATACGGCACGCAGTTCTCCATTTCGCGCGCGTATCTGGAATGCGCCTTGTATCAGGGGTTGGAGAACAATCTGGAGAAAATGACCGGGCAGCCTACGCTGGTGGCGCCTTCGACTACACTCGCACATATGGCGGCTCTGCCGGTGCTCGTGCGCGATAACGACGCCGTCGTCATCGATCAGTTTGCCCATGCGAGTTTGCACGCAGCCACTGAACTGCTTCGCGATGTACCGGTTCATCTGGTGAGGCACAGCCGGCTGGACCAGATCGATGAATTGCTTCAGAAACTGTCGATTTGCTACGAGAGGATCTGGCTCGTCGTCGATGGCTTGTACTCGATGTTTGGAGACTTTGCTCCTTTTGAAGGACTAGGCGCCTTGCTCGATCGGTGGCCGCAACTCCATCTTTATGTCGACGATGCGCATGCCACTGGCTGGCTCGGAACGCACGGTCGCGGCGGTGCGCTCATGCAGTTAGGTCAACATAATCTCCACCAGCACAAGCGCGTGGTAGTCGCTCTGTCCTTGAATAAGTCATTTGCCGCAGCGGGAGGGGCGCTGGCTCTGCCCGACGCTGAACTGAAGGTTCGCATCCGACGATGTGGCGGACCGATGCTGTTCTCGGGTCCAATTCAGCCGCCCATGCTGGGGGCGGCTGTCGCCTCTTCGAAACTCCATCTGAGAGCGGAGCATTCGGCTACTCAGGCACAACTCATGCAGCGCATCGATTATGCACTGGCCGCAGCGGCGCAAGCTGGCCTGCCTCTCGCCACCCATCATCGCACGCCGGTCTTCTTTATACCCTGTGATTCCGTCGATGAGGCCACCAACGAAGTGCAATGGCTCATCAACGAGGGCTTTTACGTATGTCCAAGCGCATTTCCCGCCGTGCCGGTGAATCGTCCCGGAGTCCGCTTCACGATCACCCTCCACAATGAATTGGAGGATATCGACGCACTCATCGAGGCAGCTAGGGCTCGAGGTCACACCTGCGGAGCCTGTCCTAATGTTGAGGCTACCAAATGGGGCCTTATTCCCTCAAAGGCGTGAAACGCGCCGCGCGGAATATTCAGTCGCTCGCGAATCGGATGCAGGATATCCCGGCGCACGTGGCAATAATTGTGAGAGCTGCAACCACCGCATCTCGAATTCGGCGTACACTGTATCGAAAATAGGAGTCATCCATGAACACCGTAATGAACGCCGTAGCAATCGAGCAGAAAAGTTTTGAGATGCCCCCGAGAGAGGGGATCAGCATCGCGCATTTTCTCACTGTGATCGACATCGAGCGATCGGCTCGCTACTACGAAAAGGTCTTCGGCGCTCGCATTCTGACCCTGGGTGACGGCAACGCGCCTGCGTACCTTCAACTTGCGAATATCTGGATGATTCTGAACGTTGGAGGCGGCCCGACTCCAGATAAGCCGACCGTGACGCTGAGCGTCCCTGATCCGAATCACATCAACAGCTTTATGAATTTCCGCGTTGCGGATATTCAAGCGTGCTATGAATTATGGAAAAGCCGAGGAGCGGAGTTCATTACGGAGCCGATCCCCAAGTACGGCGAGACGCGTTGCTACATCCGCGATCCTGACGGATATATTATCGAAGTCGGACAGAGCACCGACCTCACCTACGGTTAACGCTCGGCCCGGCTGAGGTGCGGATTTAAACGCTTACACATCCTCGGTCGGAGGGCGCGGCAGAGATGGATTGGAAAAGGTTGACCCAGGTTGCGCTGCCGACCAAGACCTCCGAGCACGCATAAACGAGCTACCCGCAAAGTAAGCTATGCCAACAGGCAATTGGCGGGGCACTCGGCATTCAGTGATCGGTATAGATTAGGTACTTCTGCCGGATCCGCATGAATTGTTGCAGATCCGGCTGATAGTCCTCGGCAATACACCGCGGATCTTTGCCGGACTTAAGCTCCGCCACGGTCGACTCGTTCCCCAGCAGGTCGATCAACCGATCCAACTTCCAATCGGCGGGATAGAGCTTCAACAGCGCGGAGCCAACTTCCAATCCAAGTTCCGGCGCATCGAGAACAGACCGGTCAGTCACGATCATTTGTACCCCGCCCATGCGCTGTCCGCCTAACTTGGCATCTTTCGCCGGTGTAAACCAGGTGGGCACGAATCGGACACCCGGGATTTCGCGTGCATTCAAATACTGCGCGAATTCGCGTGGTTTGATCCACGGCGCACCGAAGATCTCGAACGGCGTATCCGTGCCGCGACCGACGGATACATTCGTATACTCCAAAATCCCGATTCCGGTGTACAGGGCGGCCTCATTCATATTCCGCATATTCGGCGACAGGTTGATCCAAACCAAACCGGTGGAATCGAACCAATCGCGGCGCGTCCATCCCTTTACGGCAACCACGGTAAGCTTGGCGTTGATGTGGCGCTCGCTATTAAACATCTTTGCCAACTCGCCCATCGTCATGCCATGTCGAATCGGTTCCGTCGTGTAATCGACAAAGCTGAGGTGCTTGCCATCTGAGACAGGTCCTTGCACCTGCATGCCGGTTAAAGGGTTCGGCCGATCGAGCACGACGACCTCGGTGCCGGTGGCCGCTGCCGATTCAAGTGCGTAACCCAGGGTCGACTCGTATGTATAGAAACGGGAGCCGATGTCCTGGATGTCGATCACCAGGACATCCAGCTTTCGGAGCATGCTTTCAGGCGGATGTCGGCTCGCCGTCGTGTCGCCGTAGATGCTGTAGATGTGTACGCCCGTGGCGTGATCGACAGAATCGCCCACCGAATTGATGTCGAGTTCTCCGGTCACGCCATGTTCGGGGCTGAATATCGCCACGAGCTTGATGCCGGGCGCTTTGGCGAGAACGTCGATCGTCCTGCGGCCCTCGACATCGAAACCAGTCTGGTTGGTGATAATGCCGACTGCGCGCGGGGAGGACGGGGTGGAACCGCGGATCTCTCGGAAACCATCCTGTTCGAGAATGTCGATCCCGTTCATCACGATTCCATTGTGTGGGGCCAGCCCGCGCGCAGCAATTTGTGGCCGGCAGGCACCATCTCCGGAAGCTGCGCTGTTCGATACACTGGGCTGCGATCTGGCGGATATAAGCAAAGCAGCAATAAAGGTCACGAGAAGAACGATTCTGGCACTCATGCGGGAATTGTAGTCGCAATACGGTGGGGGTCAGCGAACGATTCTGTTTGCGATTCGCCAGGAGGCGACCAACCCGCCAGATTGCAAGAACTTGTCTCCAGATTTGCCAAAAAATCTACGAGGGTTTGTAAATCAGGCCGATGGCTGCGCCCACGATGACCCACTGAATGAAATAGGCGATGGACTGGTAGATGGTCAGTGTGAGGCCGATGTTCAGATTCATGTAGTTGTGGATCGCGAAGGTGCAGACAGAGAAAAGCCCGATGAGTGCGCCGAGGTATATCCCCGATACGATGCCGCCACCAGCCGTATAGATTTTTGCGTGGAGAATGGCGACAACGACGATAGCGATGAAGATGGCGACCGTGCCGTAGGGCATTACCTTCATCATCTCGTCCTTGGGACGATAGACATTCGGATACTTCATGAATTCAGTTTTCATGGATGGCCATGCGGCGAACATGGCAAATCCATAGACAAAGTAGGCGACCATAGCCCCGATGGAGGCCAATGCAACGCGGGCGATGTTCACGGTTACTCCTGTTGAACCGGGACTGGGTACGGCGGAGAATTCTACATCAGCCGGTTACTTCTTGGAATATTTGAGGGCAACACGGAAACGCAAATGGCAAAAAGGTGGTAGCGCCCACAATCCCGCCGGAAGGTCAATGAGCGAAATCGGGATTTTGCGACACTTATATTCTGAGGGTTTTCGCAATTTTAGCGCGAGCCTCTAACAGTCCCGCTGGACGCCGTTTCCTTCGGATAGTTGAAGAAGAGCTGATTGCCGTCGGGATCATCGACTACCAAGACCCTGTATCCCCACGAACTCTCCTTGACCGGAATGCCCTTGGCCTCGAGTTCCGCGCGCAACGCGTCCAACGCAGCGGTCGCTCCCTCAGGCGTCGCCGGCTCGACGTTCAGGGAAATGAACATCAGCGCCTTGCCAGTCTTCTCCGGCCACGTGTCGGCCAGGATAAGCGCGCAGCCCTGCCGATCGACCTGTGCGACCCGCGCTTGGCCATCCTCGTCGTAGCACCAAGGACTCGTGAAGCCAAGCCCGTTAACGTAAAAGCGAAGCGAGGTCTTAACGTCTGTCACGTGCAGGACCGGACGCGCGAACCAGTCTGTCATAGGCTGTTCTTCCTTACTGAGGACAACTTCTCTCTGCTTCTGAAATTCTACGCCGGCCTGCAAAGATGTCAGTTGGCGAAAAACAAGCGTTGGCGCTCATTGACCCTCAATGAGCGAAATGGGGGGTATACCACCTCGGAAACTCTTTTTCCCCAACAACAGCAACCCAGGGTCGCTTGGCATCTTATGCACATTGATGCGCCTGGCCTTCGCGGCGCTTCAAGGAAGATATCCAGGACATGGGAGAGGCCAGCAGCGGTTTGATGCGTCTCCGCCCGGTTACCTTCCGCTACAAGAAACCGCTTGCCGATGGTTCCCAGCCCGTGCAGTACGGGCTGATCGCTGAAGAAGTGGCAGAAGTGTATCCCGACCTGGTGGCCTACTCGGCCGATGGGCAGATTGAGACGGTGAAATATCAGGTGCTGGATTCGATGCTGCTGAACGAGGTGCAGCGCCAGCAGGCGGAGATTCGAGACCTTGAGGAGCGGCTAGCCAGAATGGAGGCTGCACTGGCCGCAGTGACGCCACTGCGGGCTGCGACACAGCCTGTGACGGCCGAGCCTAAATAAGCGTAGTCGGCGGATGGCGAGGGCCGCCGACCCGCTTT
>JASICF010000301.1 GCA_030044775.1 Candidatus Sulfotelmatobacter sp.
CCTAACCACGCTGCACAGTTTCGACGGGACGGACGGCTACGAACCCACGACAATCATCCAAGCCAGCGACGGCAACTTCTACGGAGTGACCCCGCTCGATGGCCCCACTGGCTCAGGCACGGTTTTCAAAATCACGCCGGGAGGCGCGTTCACTACACTTTACGCGTTTTGCATGCAGAGTGAATGCGCCGATGGCAGCGCTCCTAGCGGCCTGATTCAAGCGACCAACGGGAACTTCTATGGCACGACCAGCGGCGGCGGCATCAAGTATGGCACGATCTTCAAGATGACGCCCGGGGGCTCTCTGACCACCATGCACGAGTTCGAAGGCACTGACGGCTCCAACCCTTACGGAGATCTAATTCAGGCCACTGATGGGAACCTTTACGGGACCACTGCGGCCAGCGGGACCGGTGCTTACGGCAACTATGGCACGATCTTCAAAATGAAGCTCGGAGGAACGCTCGAGACACTCTATGACTTTTGCAATCAGAGCCGTTGCAGCGATGGCGGTATGCCCATCGGCGAGCTGATTCAATCGACCGCTGGGGACTTCTATGGAGTAACGCTTGAAGGCGGAACCGACGACGACGGCACGGCTTTTAGCCTGGGTGTGGGGCTTGAGCCATTCGTACAACTCCTGCCTGCGACGGGCAAAGCCGGACACGCAGTGGAGATTCTTGGCGCGGGGCTGAAAGGAACAACATCCGTTTCGTTTAACGGCCTTCCTGCAAGTTTTACCGTGAGGTCCGACACGTACCTGACCGCAACAGTTCCTACCGGGGCGACCACCGGCAAGATCACGGTGACAACCCAAAGCGGTACGCTCGTAAGTAACGTGGCCTTCCGAGTGAAGCCGTGACCTCTTGGCGAATTCGGTTTGCCGAGCACAGCCGTACCAGGCACCCGGCTCGCGCGCGTTCAGACAAAATAAAAAGGCGTGGCAGCCATAGAAGCCGCCACGCCTTCAATTCCCGAAACAGGTATTTAGGAAGCTAAGTTGCGCACGCTCATCCCGGAAAGAGTTGCGGCGGTCTCGCTCACTTCCCTGGTTACAGGTAGAGCCGATACAGGCGCTTTGGTCAGCAGGAAGTTATCCATGAGCAGCGCATCGATGCCGGAGCATGAATAACTGCGGATCGCATCCAACGGGCTAACCACAAGCGGCTCGCCGAAGAGATTGAATGACGTGTTGATCAGCATCGGCGCGGGAGCGTGCGTCCCGAAGCGCCGCAAGAGGTCCCAGAGAGCCGGATTGCTTTCTTTGCTTACGGTGTGCAGCCGCACGAACCCGCCCGGCAGCACAAACCCTTCGGGCAAACCCTCCGCCCCGGAGCGGACTACGGCGAGAGAATTCATGTTTTCGCACAAGCCGGAACATTCGAAATATCGTGGGGCATCTTCAACCGGCACCGATACGGCGAAAGGACGAAACCACTCGCGGTGCTTGATGAAGTCATTCAAATTCTCTTTAACGTAAGGCGCCCACGGCGAAGCCAGAACGCTGCGATTTCCCAGCGCACGCGGGCCAAACTCGGCGGGACCCTGAAACCATCCGATAATTTTTCCATTCAGCAGCAGTTGTACGGCCTGGTCCAGCTGCCGGTCGCGCATCAATTGAAACGAAAATCGCGCCTTGCAGTTGTCCAGCACATCCTTGATTTCGTGGCGAGAGTAGGAGGGTCCCCAATAGGGCGCTGACCGGTAAATTTTTCGCGGCGCCTTCCGTTCATGGTGTTGAACATATAAAGCAGCACCGAGAGACGTACCTGAATTCCCTGGCGCAGGTGGGACGAATACGTGATCGCAGCCCAGGGTCCGCTCCAACGTGGCAACCAGCAGGCTGTTGTTAAACAATCCGCCACCAAGGCAGACATCGGAAAGATCGTGTTGCTGCCGCAGAGCGGAAATGATCTCCGCAACCTTTTCCGCGCAAACCTGCTGCACAGAGGCTGCAAGCCCGGTACGCTGTTCCTCGGTCAGCTCCGCCGAGTTCCGGGGCAATCCGGTCTCTTTCCAGAACCTGGGAGCGAGAACAAACCGGTCACCGACTCCATGTTCCAGATACCCGTGATCCAGATGCAATGCGCCGTCCCCTGAGCGGCGCAGCATGTTGTGGAACACCGTCAGATACTCCGGCTTCCCGCTGAGGCTCAGCCACTGGGTCTTATGCTCATCGACGTGAGGGGTGAAGCCAACAAATTCGGTGATTGCGGAATAAAGCCAGGCGAGAGAGTGCGGATAGCGAATATCGCGCAACTTGCGAAGACGAGTGCCTTCGCCGATCGCAATCATGCCGGATTTGCCGTCGCCATCCTCATCCATGGTAATGACAAGGGCGCGATCGAATGGTGAAAGAAAAAATGCGCCGGCCGCATGGCTGAAATGGTGTTCGACTTCCCGGATGATTTTGCCGGTACCTGTCTTATGCCGCAGCAGACGAAGATAGCCAAGCTCGCGCGCCAACCGGCCGACCTCCCGAACCTGCGCATGGCCTGCGGCAACTGGGTCGAGTGGAGAAATCCTCGTTCCTGCAGCTGAGCGCCTCATCCATCCGCGAAACGGAGTCGAGGTGATGGCGACGCAATCGATGCTCTCGATTCCCGCTCCCGCCTTCGAGAGGCAGAACTTCATGGCCGCCAGGGGGAGACCACGTGCTTCCTTCTGCCGCGAAAGCTTGCTCTCCTCGATGACGGCACGAATCACGCCATCTTCGATCAGCGCCGCCGATGTGTCATGCCCAAATGCCGAGAGTCCTAGAATGCGCATGTGATTTGTGAGTTTGCGGTGTAACAGTTGCGGGATGCTCTGCGGAGGAGAAGTGATGCGGCTCTTCCGAAAGGAGCCGTACTCAGATCGAACGCGTTAACCTAATCGCCGTCGCCAACCGCGACGGGATTTGCCTTCAGCCGCTGCAGCAGGGGGCTGCTTTGCGAAAGGAATTCCAGGTGCCCGCATTTCGGACACTCGAGCACAACGTTGCCGCCCTGCACGCCGTAAGGAAGAAAGTTCAATTTAGTGAACACGTAACTGTCGATCTCGTGCTTGCAGCGCAGGCACTGAACCGGAGCGGCCGCCCGAGCTACCGGTTTTTTCGCCGCCTGCGCCAGAACCGGCCGCAGATTTTTTTCATCGCTCATACTAGTTGCCCTTCCAGAGACTGAATCTCAGAATACCCCAGCCTGGCCAGCAACGCTCCGCTGTATTGTTGCACAAGTTGGCACTGGTGCTCTGTAAAGGAAGATCGCCATCCCCCGGCCGAGCCACTGCGTATGAACCGGCCTTTGGCTGACGCGCGCTGCGGCGTAGCCTTTTCCTTCTCTTTCATGCGAGCCAGCGAGTTATTTTCAATCGCGGGCCCGATGCGATGCTTAACTTCCGGCATGCCGAAGAAGTCTACGATGCGTTCCAGTTCCGGCTGCGGCTTGCGCTTGAGTTCTTCAAACTTGACGTGCAGAATTTCGCTCCTGCCCGACTCCGCGGCATTGATCCACGAGTTGGCATGTTCAATCCAGGAGCCGAAGGGATTCACTCCGGACTGCAGAAAGCGCTGAACATATTCATCGAAGTCATCTTTCGCATAGCCGAGAGCCTTCTGATAGGCAAATTCGGAAAGAGCCACGTCTCGCGGATCGCGGACCAGATAGACGGCCCGCTTGTATTCGGGGCGGAAACGCTCGTGCGTCTTTATAAGACGGCCATTGCCCGGCAGCACGGAAGCTCCCGCATCGTGCTTGCCGACGTCGGGAAGCATTTCATTGGTGTTGGCGAAGCCAGAAGTCTGGCCGGCGAGGATTTCCAGCAGCATGAAGCGCAGCCAGGTGCTTCCGGACCGGGGATAGGAGCCGACGAAAACATCGGCGGGACGGAAGCCGCGATGACGTATCCAGACCAGGGGAACGCGGGCAGGAGTTTTGGAAAGCGTATGGCGAATTTTCCGAAGTGTGCTCATGAGCCTTACTTGCGCCTTGAATCAATCACGGTGCGCCGCCTGCGATAACGCTGGAGTCTCCCCGGCCGATATGCCCGGCCGGGTTTTTGCTCCCCGATAGCGTCGAAGAATAGCGATGGGCGCGTAGCAATAAACAAAAGCGGTGAAGCGATCAAACGCGCGCAATCCCTGGAAATAAACTTCATCCTGCAGGCGCTCGAGGAGGCCGGGCGGCTGGGCAACACCGGCGGTAACCGGATACAGAGGCCAAACGCCGTTCGACTGTTTCTTCCAGAACGCGATATAGCGCGCAATTTTGGAGCGCAGTTCTGCCGGCAGCATCGTGTCGTCTTTTGGCTTCACCCCTATTTTTTCGCTCTTCACGCCATCATGTTGCGGAGCTTCGTAGATGGCGGAACGATCGGCCCCATCCAGTGACGCCATTCGGGGATCAAAGGGAATCTGCAGGAACCAACTGAGGCCCTGCATGACGAGTTCCGGAGATTGCACCATTTCTTCGTAATGAATCTGGTGCAGAGGAACACCTTTGCGCACAAGCGTGTCGCAGTCCCGCTTCATCTTGCGGTAGCCGATTAAGGCGCGATGCGTGATACCGCGCTTGGCAAAAAATGCCGACCCCTGGCCGGCCTGTGCAATGCTGCGGCAAGTATCGGTGAGGTCGCGCCAGATCACGATGAAACGAGCGCCGGGAAATTCGCGGGCCAGCGCCGGCATGGAATTGAAATAATTCGGTGACTTGTCACCATACAGAGAACCCTTTGCGTATTGCTTCCACACCGCCGTGGCCGCAGTTGGATAGTCCGGCATCAAAGCGGGAAGTTGCAGTGCATCGATCTGGTGCCGGGTAAGCGCGTTGTTCCAGAACTCCCAGCGCTCAAGCCAGTCGGATTTGGGATCGCCAGCGTGAAAAAGCGACCGCAATAAGAACAGGTCGCCCTCATACGTGAGAGCGATCTGCGGATGCTGATTCAGGAGGGTGTAAAGCAATGACGTTCCGGACCGCCAGATGCCGACTACGAAGATGGGACCGGAAGACTGGTTGGTTGTCATTGTGGTTTAGGAGGGCAACGGCGACCTGAAGAAGAAATTCAGATTCCCATCCTACCGCAACAACGCGGTAGGATGGGCACCGAATGTGCGTTAGTCTCCTTCAACTCCGGCGAGTTCCATCTCGTCGGAGGTGACAACCTGGGAACGAATCCACGGGTACGTGCGGGCGAGACCCTCGGCAAGAGAAATTTTCGGCTCCCAGCCGAGCACCTCGCGCAGCCGCGTGTTATCGCTGTTACGTCCGCGGACGCCTTGCGGACCGGTGAGGTTGTGGCGCTTCACCAGTTTCTTGCCGCCGATGCGCGAGACCACATCGACAAGATTGTTGATCGTCGTCAACTCGTCGGTGCCGAGATTGAGGGCATCGCGGTGGTCGGAGGCCATCAGACGAATGAGACCTTCGACGCAATCGTCGACGTACATAAACGAACGGGTCTGCTCGCCATCGCCCCAGATTTCGATCTCGCCGCCATTTTCAGCGAGAGCGACCTTGCGCGAAATCGCGGCCGGAGCTTTTTCTTTTCCGCCATCATAAGTGCCCAACGGGCCGTACACATTGTGGAAGCGCACGATGCGGGTTTCGAAGCCGAAGTCCTTGTAGTAATAGCGGCAGAGCTCTTCGGCAAAAAGTTTTTCCCAACCATAGCCGGGCTCGGGATCGGCAGGGTAAGCATCCTCTTCCTTCAACGCCGTCACATTGGGATCTTTCTGCTTGGCCTGGTTGTAGACACAGGCTGACGAAGAGAACAGAAAACGCTGCACGCCATTTTTGTAGCTGGCATCGAGCATGTGAGCGTTGATCAAGATGTTGTTGCGGCTGATGTCGGCATGATTGGCGGTAATGTAGCCGATGCCACCCATGTCGGCCGCGAGATTGTAGACCTCATCGATGCCGCCGCGGGTCGCCAGCAGGCAGTTTTCGATCTTGCGCAGGTCAAGGATTTCCATCTCGTCGGCGGGGCTGGGTTCGTATTCCGGAAGTTTGAGGTCGGCGCCGCGCACCCAGTGGCCGTCCTTCTTCAGACGTTTAACCAGGTGGTGGCCGATGAACCCTCCCGCGCCGGTTACGAGTATCCGCTTTTGCTTGGTCATATTTACTGGTCTCCTGAATTTACTGAACTGAATTCGTCGAATTGCGACTTTTGAACTCTTATCGAAGGAGGGCTTCCGGTCCCGCTTAAAAAATCCTCGGTAACAAATGTTCCGTGCATACTGCCCATAAAAATTTCGAGCCGTTCACGATATAACGTTGCCAAAGCCGCCGGGGCTCGGCGCAAAGACGAAACAGCCACTCCAGCCCGTTTTCACGCATCCACGCGGGGGCCTGTTTCAGGCGCCCAGTGTTCAAATCGAACGCGGCGCCGACGCCCAACATGACCGGCACCTGGAGCGTATCGCGATGCTCATACATCCATCGCTCCTGCTTGGGCGTGCTCAATCCCACCCAAAGAACATCCGGCCGGGTATCGGCGATTTGAGCTTGCACTTCCCTTTCCTCTTCCTGGCTCAGCGGCCGGAACGGTGGACAGTAGGCGCCGGCGACCTGAATCCCATACCGCTCGTGTTCGGCCTGCGCGAGCGCATCCGCGACTCCGGGTGCGCCGCCGTAGAAGAAGTGCCGGTATCTTGACCCGGTCTCACGACAGAAGGTTTCCATCAACTCCGGACCGTAGACCCGCCGCTTCATATGCTTGAAACCCTGCCAGCGGCCCAGCCAGACGAGCGGCATGCCATCCGGCACGACCAGGCCGGCGCAACCGAGAATTTTTCCAAACTCGGCATCTTCGCGCGAGACCGAAACTCCATGCATGCCCGTTACCGCCACATAGCGGGCCGGTCCGCGTTCCTCGATCCAGCTTTCCATAATCTTGATCGCGTCGGGAATCTGTACCGCGTCTACGCGGACGTTGAGAACCCGGTAGCTCGGGACCTCCAGTTGCGGATTTGCAATCGCGATTGTGGACACGTTTGGTTGCCTAGATGAAAAAGACTGTGTGCCGCGGTTCATCAAGGTCTTTGCGCCGTTCGGCAACTGCAGGGGTTAAGTTGCCGATTGAGCCGGGAGCGAAGAAAGCTGCCAGGCTGGAGCTTCCCTGGTTTCAACTTTCTTCTTGACGGCTGCCAACAGACGGTCGCTAACAAAGACCAACGAAAAAAGAATCATGAACGTTCCGTCGGGACGGCTGCCGAACGTCCGGCTCACCATTCCGTTGATAAAAATATCGAGGTAAATAGCAAAACAACCCACCGCCAACTGATGCAGGGGATGATCAGCGGCGACGCTGCGGATTACCTTGATCAGGTTGCGCGCGGTCCAACCGAGCATCATCACGATCACAAACAGGCCGATGATGCCGTTGTTGTACATGACTTCAAGAAATCCGTTGTGCAGGTGGTTGGGCATCCAATCCACGTCAATTTTGTAAGACAGGAAGCGCGAGGACATGAAGCCGCGGCCGAAAATGATTTTCTGTTTGATCAGCGGCCAAGCGGCGGACCAGACGTCGGAGCGGCCGGTGAAGCTTTCGGCTTGTCCGCTGTGCAGGTAGAAGTCGAGGTAGGCGCCAAGCGGAGTGAAGGCGATGAGAAGCACGCCCACGATGCTGAGGATCAGGAGGAAGCGAGCGGCTGCCTTGAATCTGCCCTGCAGCATGAAAAACACGAGCGCTCCCAAAATGCAGCCGAGAATGCCGGTTTTACCGCCGCCGAGCAGCATTGCCATCATACCGAGGAAAATCAGAATATTCCGCCAGAAAGTGCTCTTGCCAGGCTGCGAAAGAGTAAAAGCGTAGAGAATGAGCAGCCCGGCGTCGACAGAAAGAACCGTGGGCGCGGTCGCAACATCGTACAGGCGGCCGGTAGCCAGGGTTTCCGGATTCGCGACCAGGCGGATGAACGGAATCGTGATCATGAACAAAAGGGCCCACTGGCTAACTTTGAGGAACGTGCGCACGTCTTCGGTATCTTTGCTCTCGAAGTTACATGCGGCCAGCAGAGCGATGGCCAGGAAGAGCTTGACGATCCAGGCCAATGAAAAAATGCGCTGTTCGGCGTAAGCGCAGGAGAGCAGGCAAACGACTCCGAACCAGGAGACCCACTTGTAGGATCCCGTGAAAAGCGTGCGCAGATACTGGTTGTGGCGGTAGCTATAGAGCACAAAAACCAGGCCCACAAAGACCCACATCATGGCTTCCGAGTAAGCGCCGGAGGCGAACCCCTTGCCTTCGGCATCCTCGGTGACATAGGAGAAAATTGCTTCCGAGCCGAGCAGAACCCACCACAGCGCGAACACGAGATTGCGGGTGCGCTGCGCGAGGGTGCGCGCCGTAGAAACGGCAAACCACATCAGACCGAAGAACAGCGATCCCACCAGAAAAATCGCAATCGACTGATCGGAAGAGAGCGGATAGAAGACCGCGAACCCGGCAACTGTGGCGATGGCGAGACCGGCCATCCACACGATGGGGTTGCTGCGGGCCGAAGCCGGCCGGCCGGAAGCGCGCGAATTCGGAAACGATGCCATGAATTATGCCGCGCCAGAGCCCTTCAGAACGGCGGGGATGGTCTTGAGCAGAATCTTAAAATCCAGCAGCAGCGACCATTTGTCAATGTACTGAAGGTCCAGTTCCATCCACTGCTCAAACGAAATTGAGCTGCGGCCGCCGATCTGCCACAAACAAGTTACGCCGGGACGCACGCTAAAGCGACGCCGTTGCCAGTCTTCGCTGAAGCCTTCGTAATCGCGCAAGGGCAGCGGACGCGGGCCAACCAGGCTCATATCCCCCATCAGCACGTTAAAGAGCTGCGGCAGTTCATCGATACTGGTCTTGCGCAGAAATTTACCGATGGGAGTTATGCGGGGATCGTTCTTGATTTTGAAGACCGGGCCGCTGACTTCGTTGAGGTGCTCGATCTCCTTCATCCGTTTCTCGGCGTCGACCACCATCGTGCGGAACTTATAAATACCAAAGTGCCGTTTGTTGAGGCCGAGACGCCTCTGCACAAAAAAGACCGGGCCAGGCGACGTCAGCTTGATCAATAAGGCGGTGAGCAGGAACACAGGAAGCAGGAGCAGGCTGAGGGCCGTCGCCGCTACGATGTCGATCAATCGCTTGACGACCACAGCCCAGCCTTCCAACCGGGTACTGTTGTGGGTAATGATCGAGTCGTCCTCGACCGTAACGATCCGGGGACGCGACATCTTGCCGTCGAACAGATTGGAAATGAACCTTACCAGGATTCCCTGCTCTTCGCAGACCGAACTCACTTCAGAAGCGCGCGCGTAAAGCGACCGCATGGGCAGCGCGACCAGGACTTCATCGACGACGTTGGAGCGCAGAAAAGGAACCAGGCTGTCAAAATTGCAGGCCAGCCGGAATTCAGACTCCGAAAACTCGGTTAATCCCGGCCACTCCTGATCGACAAAACCGATAACGCGATAACCGAGGAAGTGATTGTCGCGAATCTTGCGGGCGAATTGCACCGCTCTGGGATTGGTTCCGACAATCAGCACATCGCGCAGATTGCGGCCGTGAATACGCGCCTGCCGCAGAACCAGGCGCATGAACACCCGTCCGCCGATTGTGGTGACGGTCGCGACCAGCCAGAACACGGCCAGAAACTCGAGTGTGACGAGATCGATGTGCAAAAGCAGATGGGTGACGAAAATGACCAGCGTCCCCATGCTCGTCGCCTTAATCACATCGAGGGTCTCGTCCCAACGCCCAGCCAGGCGCCGCGAAGCGTACATTCCGAAAAGAATGCAGATCTGGTGCCAAATGAGCAATAGTATCGCGAATACGATGAAGTTCTGAACCTTCACGCGCATGGCGAAAAATTCAGCCAACGAAACCGCCGCCCTCTGCGAGACCGCCACGCTCGCCAAGCCGAAAGCAAGCATGACCGAAGCCAGATCGAACAGCTTCATCGAATTCAACAGAACCTGCCGCCGAATGTGACCCACAGTAGCCGCTCCTCTTGGAATTGACGGCGAACAGCAGTGTTAAGAATTGGGGGGCGCGTGCTGACGAAAGTGCGAAAACAAACCGATACTGCAAACCAGACGACTAGGCGTTGCCGTCGGGCGACTTGCGCCCGGAGGCGACATCGCTCACTACCCGGCTGAAACCTTGTAACTGCGTGGCGATCTGTTGCATGTAGGCCTTGGCTTCCGCCGGGCTCAGCGACTGATGGGGCTTTCGGCCGTTTCCGGGAACTCCTGCGGAAGGTGCGGTTGTATCGGCGGCAACAGTTACAGCTTCGTTCGATGGCGCCGCCGAAGTAATGGCTTCGTAAGAAAAGATCTGCGATGCTCCCGGCCCATAGGGAGGAGTCTGCGGGGCGTGCGACGTATGTTGCGTGATGTCGAGGTCGTTTACCACTTCATCCACGATTTCGCTATCGATCACCTTTTTCTGCAAGGCGCAGCCCAGCGAGAGGCAATTGAAACACAGATTGTTAATGTTGCGCGGGATGCCGGAGGTGAAGTCGGCAACACGCAGCAGGGCTTCGGGGGTGAACATCGGGCCACCCTGGTAGCCGACCTTGCGCAGGCGATGGTGAATGTACTTGTCGGTCTCTTCGAACGAAAGCGGCTTCAGGCCCGTCATGAGCGATACTCTTTGCCGGAGTTGCAACATTCCCGGCCGGGCCAGTTTATCCGCGAGTTCAGGCTGTCCAGCAAGAATGATCTGCATCAGCTTGGCGCGCGGGGTCTCGAAATCGGAGAGGAGGCGCACAGTTTCCAGCACAGAAGGCTCCAGGTTCTGAGCCTCGTCGATCACCACGATAAAGCGGTTTCCGGCGCGCGCTTCCTGCAACAACCGCTTGTTGAACTCTTCGTGCATGCGCACAAAATCCTGATCGTCGGATTCGTAACCTAATTCGGCAAGCAAGAAGCGCATGAACTCGCGCGAGTTGCACTGGGTCTGAAACAGGAAGGCAGTACGGGCGGAAGAGCGGAATTTCTCGAGCAGGTGAAACAGCAGGGTGGTCTTGCCCATTCCGGGAGGGGCAATCAGGCCGATAAAGCCTCGGCCCGCCTCGATCCCATACACCATGGACGCCAGCGCCTCACGGTGCGCCGGGCTAAGATATAAAAACCGCGGGTCTGGAGTGACCCCGAATGGCTGTTCTTTTAAACCGTAGTAGCTTAGAAACATCCCCGAGCCTCTCTCTGATAACTCCAAAACCTACCGCTGGTAATCCATGTTCTCCGAATCGTAAGTCGTGCCGGCTTCACCGGTAACTGGAACTCCGACCTGCCCCGATCCGTTTCCGTTGCCATTGCCATCAAACGTGTGGTCGCTACCATTTCCGTTTCCGTTGGCGCTGTACAAAGGAACCGAGGCCAATACCGGAATCTTCAGCTCTGACAAAACCTCAGAGGGTGTGCGGAACGAGGAATCCAGATACTCCTGCGTAAATACCAAGCCTGCGCTCAACAGCAGAGCCAGCAGGAAACCCGCGACGCTGAAAAGCGCCGTGGACCGCAGAGGGTTGACGGGAACCGTCGGCTGCTGCACCATGCCCACGTTTAAAATGCGGGTGCGGTCGAGGGCCTCTTCGATGCGCGCCTCTTCCCGCTTATGCAGGTATAAGAGGTAATTGTCTTCATTCGCCTTGGCTTCGCGCAGCAGGTCTTGTTGCAGCAGGCCGGCCTCTTCGAGCTTCTGCGCCTTGGTCTGGTAGAGGGTCACGATCGCCTGCGTGGCCGCAGCCCGCGCCTGCAGAGCGCTATAGTCGGACTTGGCCTTGGCCAGCTCTTCGTTGATCCACGCATAGGTAGGATTGCGATCCGTGGTTTCTTCCTTCAGAGGCTTCGCTTGCTCGGCCGTAATGGCGGTGCGCGTGTCGGCGATCTCTTTGTCGATTTCCTGAACCAGGCGGTATCCCGGCTGATACTTGGTGAGCAGCTCAGTCCGCTTGAGTTCGAGTGTCATCAAGGTGCTCTTCAACTGCTGCAGCACGGCTCCATCATCGCTCTCACGCACCGCTGTAGTCAGGCGGTCCGGGGTTGCTCCCGACTGTTTCTCGAGGTTGGCAATCTTTTGCTCGGTCGCGGCCATCTCGGCCCGCGTCGACTCCAGAGTCGCGGCGAATTCGTTCAGCTTCTGCAGGGTGATGTCCCGCGCCACTTGCGGGGCAACGCCGCCCTGCTCCTCCGCAAAGTTCTTCAGCTGATCTTCTGCCTGATCCAGCTCATGCTTGTAGCGGTTGGTTTCCTGGTCGAAAAATGCCAGTTGCCCGGCAGGACGCTGAATGGAGACGTGCTTGTCGATATACGCGTTCACCACATTGTTAAGCACGAAGGCCGCGAACTTCGGGTCGCTTGCCGCATAGCGGAGCTCAATCACATCCGTCTTCTTGACCGGCTCAACGATCAGGTGCGACCGCAGACTCTCAACGGCTTTTGAAATCTTGGCATCCGGGCTGCTTTGGATTCCGAGAACCGACAACACGGATTTCTTGTTCTGCAGGCCGGAATCAACCACCGCCTTGCGCAGCACATCTTCGCTGGTGATCAGACTTGCCTCAGAGTTGATTTCTTCCTCGGTGACATCCTCCCGCACTTGCATCGGGTCGCTTTTCCCCGCCGTCACCACCGGATCGACGCGTTCGCGCTTCACGAGGATCTCGCTCTTCGATTCGTAGCTGGGGGGGACGATGAACATAGCCACGATGGTGCCGGCCAGCACGGCGCAAAAACACAGCAGGAACGACCGCTTGTGGCGGAACCCGACGGCAAGCAAATCGCGCACCGTAAAATTGATTCCACCAGCTGTCGTAAATTCTTGTTCTTTCATTTCAATCTCCTGTCTCGGAAAGCACCCCGCTCGCAATCGTTCGCAGGCCGCCCCACTTAGTTGATCTGCCGGTACGCACCCAATCCGGAGTTCGGAATAAAGGGTTTGATCTTCGAGATGGCGTTCTTCGGAACCACCACCATATCGCCGGAACGAAGCGTTGGGTCCTCATGCAAGTCCCGCTGTTTTTCCATTTCCTTGATGTTGAATATCTTCGCCGAGAGCCATTGGTCGTTGACCCGACGGAACAGCAGCACCTGGGAGTGCTTCGCGCTATCCGTGAACCCGCCGGCAATCGCTACCGCTTCGGTCAATGTCACTTCACCACGCATGTCGTACCGTCCGGGGTGCGCGACCTGTCCGTCAGCGATGAAATATGGCTTGGAAAAATCTTTCAGGACCACCGAGATCAGCGGTTCGTTCAATATCTTGCCGTACGCGACGCGCAACGTCTGGGTTACTTGAGGAACCGTCTGCCCTTCCACGAGGAGGTCGCCGACGGCTTTCAGCGCAACGTAGCCATCCGGTTGAACAATCACCGTCTGATTGAATTCCGGGCTCAGTTCAAAAGCGATGTCGAACGAGTCTCCTGCCGAGAGCCGGTAGCGCTCGTTCCGTTGCTGCAACTGAGGAGTGGTCGATTGAGACGTGGTGTCCGTCTCCGAGTTCGGTACTGCGGCAGCTTGAAGATTCGGCTGTTGCGCCAAAGCTGCCAGCACCGACAGCATTAATAGTGCGGTTGCAAACCCAACTGCTCGCTTCATTTCTAACTGCCTCCCGAGTGCGAATCAGAGACTACTGAGAAACTCAACAATTGTATGCCTGATAAATCGAGTTGAATAAAAAATAGCGAGTTAAAAGTCCCGCCACGAGTGCTTTTCTACAGCTCCGCCCTCTCAGTCACATTTTTGTGACCCACGGATAAAAATGGCGCCCGGCGCGGACCAGCCTCGCGCGAACCTCAATCGACAAAGCCTGATTTATCGGGGGGGATAAGTAATGCGTTTCAGTAAAGGGCGACAAAACAGCCCGCCCCAGTTGCATGAAGAATATCGGCGAGTGCACATTCCTGCAAGTGGACAAAAGCCCTAGAGGAAAAAGGCTCTAAGACGGCCTTGCTTCCCAAATTGTATCCGTATCGCATTGAATAGATTACACTTACTGAATCCATATTCCAGAAAAGCGCATGCCCCCGGGATTCAATTAGCTACCCAGATATTCCTCAATCACGGCGGCGACGACATCCACGCAAGGCTCGTCGAAAAGATACGCGTGATCTCCCTGGATGCGACGAAAGTCCATGGCCCCAACTAAACCTTCCCAGCCCAGTCGAAATTCGAAGTACGGACTCTGCGGCCATTCGCTGGACTGCAGAAGCAGAATCTTTCCGGGATAGGATTTCGGTTCATACTGGCTGAACGCGGGATGAATAATGGAATCGGTGTTTTTAAAATCATCGCCGCGATCCTTGCGATCCGCGGTGAGGCGCCACGTGATGCGCTCGATTTTTCTCCGAGCCTCTTCCAACCGCTCCCGCAAATAACTGGTCGTCTCGTTGGCATTCATCCGAACAAGGTTGGCCAGATGATATTTAAGGCGTGCGGTATAGCGCCCATCCTTAAACGGATTCTTGTAGTAAGCATGGTTGTGCGCGTCCACCATTGCCAGGAGCGCGACCCGCTGCCCGGCGCCCACAAGTTGCTGAGCAACCTCGTAGGCGATCACCGCATTTACGCACAAGCCAGCCAGATAATAAGGGCCTTCCGGTTGTACTTCGCGGATCGCTTTCAATAGATAAGCGGCGATGTTTTCCAGGCGATGCGGAACTGGCAGCTTGATCCCGTCCGCATAAGGAAGATCGACACCGAGGAACGGCCGCTTGAGTCCGAGCTTTTGCGCCAGCAGGCGAAAACGGGGACCGCCACGAATCCAAAACAAAGGCGATTGAGTGCCAATCGGTTGGATGGGGATGACGGCCCGATCGCGCAGCGATTGCCGACTCACACGGAGTGCCTCGGCCATCTGCGCGAGTGTGGGCGATTGGAAGATGAATGCCAGCGACAGAGTTGTGAGAAATTCCTTCTCGATTCGCGCGAGCAGCTTTGCCGCCAAGAGGGAGTGGCCACCGAGTTCGAAAAAGTCTTGATTGACGTCATCACTGGAGATTTTCAAGACGTCCTGCCAAATGGGAAGCAATCGCTTTTCGAAGTCGTTTCGGGGAGCGGTTGTTTCCGGACTCTGAGGCCCCAGGCTTTCAGGAGCAATGAGCCTCCGCCGGTCAACTTTGCCGTTCGCAGTGCGCGGTAGAGAACTGAGAACGCGAACATTCGAAGGAATCATGTACGCGGGCAGGCGGTTCCGGAGAAAAGCGCGCAGCTCGGAGGCGGAAACCGCATAGCCGGGGTGCAAGGCCACGAATGCGATCAGCAGGGCATTTTCCGATTTGTCCCCGGTCGAGACCACGGCAGCCTCACGAACCGAGTCGTGTTGCCGGAGGAGCGATTCGATCTCATCGAGTTCGACGCGTTGGCCTCTGATCTTGAGCTGCTGATCGTTGCGGCCGAGAAACTCAATATCGCCGGTTGAAAGGTAGCGGGCGAGGTCGCCGGTGCGGTAAAGCCTGCGGCCGGAGAGCTGCGAAAACGGATCGGGAATGAAATATTTTTCGGTTAGCGCCCGCTGATTGAGGTAGCCACGAGCGACGCCTTCGCCGCCAATGTAGAGTTCGCCAGGAATTCCGATGGGAACGGCCTGCAAATGGCGATCGAGAATATAGGTTTGCGTATTCGCAATGGGCCGGCCGATGGGAACGGCTTCGATTTGAGCAGGCTCGCATTCGCAGACCGTGCTCCAAACAGTAGCCTCGGTGGGGCCATATTCGTTAAAAAGCGAGGCGTTTGGCAGGATTTCGTAATGCAGATTGACCAGTTGGCGCGGGCAAGACTCGCCGGCCACAATTACGGAGCGCAGCGAGACCAGGTGTTTTGCATTTGCCGCCTCAAGAAGCTCGGAGTAGAGGCTGGGAACGGTAAGAGTGTGCGTGATTTTGTTTTCGAAGATGAGATTGGCGAGTTGCTCGCCCTGCCATCGAAAATCGGCGGGAGGCATGACCAGCGTTCCGCCAGTGGTAAGCGTGTGAAAAATGCCGGCAACCGAACTATCGAACGCGTAGGAGGACAACAGCAGAAAATTCTCCGGCGACTCCTTGTAATAGCTGACGCGGGCATGATTGGAATATGCGAGATTGCGGTGCGTGACCTGCACGCCCTTCGGGACACCGCTCGATCCTGAAGTGTAGAGAATGTAGGCGAGATTGTTCAGCCTGGCAGC
>JASICF010000302.1 GCA_030044775.1 Candidatus Sulfotelmatobacter sp.
CCAGCTTCCTTTGTTGCTCCCTGAGGAAGAACCGGCAAGCCGCGCTGTACCAATAGATCCATCGCGCGATCGATCGGGATGCGCACGATGCCCGCTTTCTCATCGACCCAGCCGTAGCTGTAAAGAATGTCGTCCTGGTCGAGGAGGAAACCGCCAAGCTGACTGCGCTCGTCCGTTTCCAGCCTCGGATTGGGGAAGGCAGTTTGCGGATAGCCCGGTGCAACGTGGCGCGTATCCTCGGGAACGTGTTTGACTAGCGGATTCACAGGTTGCTCGGTCGCCTTCTCGCGATAGTCGAGATAAGCGAAGAAGCCTTTGAGAATGAAGATCGAGATCACGATGAAAACAGCGAGACTAAGGAAAAAATAGATGAGCGTGGCCGGGCTCAGGTCCTGGCGCTCGAAGCTGCCATGGCCATTCGTTCTCGCATTTTTCATGCTGTCGTCGCTCATCTCGCGTTTCCCATCCGCCATCTTTTATCCGGCATGTCCGGCGTGCTCGGGCTGCAGAACCTCATGAGCATCCTGGTCGTAGGCCGGGACAAGCGGCAGCGCAGCCAGGTTGCGGAAGAAATCCCAGAGCCAGATTCCGCCGATCGCGACCGGCACGACAATGTCGGCGAGGGTCAGCGAAATCGTTTTCGAAAAATTCGGCTCAATGATCCAGAACAGATCCACGTAGCGCATCAGGATCAGCCACACAGCCACCCAAACCAGCTTCCGGATATTGAGTTTGAGGGAACGCGAAAGCAGGATCGCAAAGGGGACGCAGAAATGGAAGAGCACAAGAGACAAGCCAACCCATCCCCAACCGCCGCTGAGGCGCTTCAGATAAAAAGAAATCTCGGAAGGCAGGTTGCCCGCCCAGATAATCAGCCACTGCGAGAACGAAAAATAGGCCCAAACCATAATGAAAGTAAGCATCCACTTGCCGTGGTCGTGAACGAAATCGGGCCGGAGCAGCTCCGACATGGGCTGGTAGTTGAAAAGGATGCGCTCGACCACAACCGCGAAGCACATGGCGGAGAGAATCTCGCCGATCAGAATGATCAATCCGAAGATCGTCGAGATCCAGCTCGGGTCAAGCGACATGATCCAGTCGATGGCGGCGAAGGAAATGGTGAACGCATAGAGAATCAGGCCGGGACCAGCGACTGCTTTGAAACGCTGAGTGTTGTTGGGGGCGCCGGCTTGATCAGTTTGTTTCGACCACTTCGAGAGCAGGAACGAGCATACGTTCCAGATAGCGAAGTAGATGATCGCCCGAACGACGAACCCGTTGATCGTGAGATAGCTTTGCGTGATCTGCTCGAGGTGCTCGCGAAGATGCTTGTTCTCGATGTTGCTGAGCGGTTGGGCCCAGATATAAACGCGATGAATGCCGATAATCACCGGGATGAAGAGGATCGCGAGCAACGGCAGAGTGCGCATCGCCGCGCCCAGAATGCGGCGAATCACCGTGCCCCATCCGCCGCCAGTGAGATGGCGAATCATAAGGATCGCCATCGATCCCAGGGCCAATCCCAGCCAGCACATGAAGCCCAGCAGGTAGCCGCGATAAAATTCGTCGGGCCGCAGGAATGCGAGCGCAACCGCGCCAGCGCCGAACAGAATGCCGACGACCAGCGAACGCTGCGACATCTTTTTCACGATCGGCGGCGGCGAGAGGTCGAGACGTGAAGCCGGCGCGGCGCTCATGGGCGTTCCCCTTCCCCGGAATTCGATGTCGGAGCGCCTTCCACCGGAAGCGTGGCGCCGCTGCCCAGAGGAGTAACGAACTTCGGCGGATCAGAAGGAATTGCTTGCCCCTGAGGAACATCCGCCTTGGTCGCGTTCTGGCTGAGCTGAAGCGCGCGCACATAAGCCACGATCTTCCAGCGGTCTTCGGCGGCGATCTGCGATCGGTAATCGGGCATAATGCCGTAGCCGTTCGTGATCACATCGAACAAATAACCGAGCGGAGCTTTTTCGAGCCGCGGCGTGTGGTAGGAGGGCGGCATGCGCGAAAAGCCGCGCGAGGGAACGAATCCCTTGCCATCGCCGAGCAGAGAATGGCAGGGCGAACAATAAATGTTGTAACGCTCGCGGCCGCGTTCCATCCCTTCTTTGGTCAGAGCAAACGGCATGTAGTCGCCAAAGTTTGCGCCGATTTTGCCGGTGTAGAGATAAGTGTTTTCGTACAGTTGGCTGCGCGCGACTGTACCTTGGACCAACGGACGCTCGGAGCGCTGGTCGGGAAAGAAATCGCTGCGCGCGAACGGATTCTGCTTGGGCTGCACGTGCATATCGAGGCGACAGGCGGAGAACAGGCTGATCGCGACTAATAGGACTCCGACGGAAGCAAATCTCGCCCGCGAGAAAAGTAGGCATGGACCGGATGATTCCCACTTCTCCCAAAAACGGCGAGAAGTGAGGCACACTCTTTCCCTACATGAATTCTTCCGGCGAGGCATTAGCTGGGCACCTCCGAAATGGAGCGCGGCTGAAGGGCCTCGAGAAAACTGCGCACACCAGCAGGGTCATACTGCTTGTCGGAGGAGAAAACGATCAGGAAGAAGCGGTCTTTCGACGCCGACGAAAATCGCGGCACGTTGAACACGGGATGGTACGGCATGGGTAGTCCATTGAGAGCCAGCATGCCGAGCAGCGCCGAGATGCCGCCGAAGAGAATCGTCAGTTCAAAGGTGATCACGATGAACGCCGGCCATGAGTTGTAAGGCCGGCCTCCGATGTTGAGAGGATAAGTGACGGCATCGCACCAATATTGCAGAAGGTAGCCGGTGCATCCGCCAACAATGCCGCAGATCAAGACGACGAGAGCCACGGCATTGTTGTGGAAACCGATTTCTTCCGCCAACCCTTCGATGGGGAACGGGCTGTAAGCGTCGATTTTCGTATATCCCGCCTGATGAGTGCGGCGCGCGGCCGCGAGCAGAGCGGTTGGAGTATCGAACTCCGCCATCATTCCGTAGATGGGATCGCGCTTCATTACTTTTACTCCGCTGCCTCCGAGGCTTTGCCTTCCGCTTGCGGCAGAAGGGTGCGAATTTCAAAAATCGAAATCATAGGCAGTAAGCGGCAGAACAGGAACATGGCCGCGAGGAACATGCCGATCGTCCCAAAGAACGTCATGAAGTCCCAGCGCGTGGGGTAGTACTGTCCCCACGAGGAGTTAAGGAAGTCGCGGCTCAAGCTGACAACAACGATGATGAACCGCTCCAGCCACATGCCGATCAGAATCACGAAGGAAACAATGAATAAACCCAGTGGGCTGGTGCGCAGCTTGCGAATCCACAGCAGCTGCGGAATAAAAATGTTGCAGGCCAGAAGCGACAAATACCACGGAGCGTACGGCCCGTGCACGCGATTCCACAAGGTGAACGAATCAAAACGGTCGCCGCTGTACCATCCCATGAAAGCTTCAATGCCATAGCCGTAGGCGACGATTAGTCCGGTGGCGAGCATCACCTTCGCGGAGTTCTGCAAGTGGCGAGTGGTGATGAAATCTTCCAGACCGTAGATCTTGCGGATGGGGATGGCGAGCATCAGCACCATGGCGAAGCCGGAATAGATCGCGCCGGCAACGAAGTATGGCGGGAAGATGGTGGTGTGCCAGCCAGGAACGATGCCGACGGCAAAGTCAAAGCTCACAACCGTGTGAACCGAAAGCACCAGAGGAGTGGCGAGACCGGCGAGAAGCAGGTAAGCCGTCTCATAGCGATGCCAGTGACGCGCCGATCCGCGCCAGCCCATCGCGAGCATGCCATAGACCACGCGAACCCATTGTCTGGTAGCGCGGTCGCGCAGGGTGCCGAAGTCCGGAATCAACCCCATGAACCAGAACAACAAAGAAATCGTTGCGTAGGTCGAGACGGCGAAAACATCCCACATGAGCGGGCTGCGAAACTGCGGCCAAACTCCCATGGTGCTCGGATACGGAAACAGCCAATAGGCCAGCCAGGGACGGCCGACGTGAAGCAAGGGAAATAGTCCGGCGCAGGCCACGGCGAACAACGTCATCGCCTCGGCGAAGCGGTTGATGGAGTTGCGCCACTCCTGGCGCAGCAGGAGCAAGATAGCCGAAATCAGCGTGCCGGCGTGGCCGATTCCGATCCACCAGACGAAGTTGACAATGGCGAAACCCCACCCGATGGGGATGGTCACGCCCCAGATACCGATGCCCCGGATGAAAAGATAGCCGATGGCGTAGAGCAGCATCATGGTCGCCAAGAAGGCGATGCCGAAGCCCAGGAACCATCCGTTCGACGCGGGCCGGGTAAGAACAATCGAACTGATCTTATCGGTGACCGAGGCAAAAGTGTGGCCGGGCTCGATGACCGGAGCCGGCGTGGTCGCCGTCGTGTTGTATTCGCCGTTCATGCGTTACAGGGGCTGAAGCCCCTATCTCTTACTTCTTGTCCGGCACACCTAAAGCCGTGCCCTGATACAGGGCCGACTTAGGAGCTAAAGCCGCGATTAAATCAGCCCTTCGCTCCGCAGCGCTAAAGCGCTGCGCCACCCAAAATCGACCGCCGCTCACGATTCCAACTCCGGGTTGGGATTGCGAACTTCCGCAAGATACGTGGTGCGCGGGCGAGTTCCCAGTTCGCCCAGCAAGCTGTAATTGCGAGATTGCGCCTTCAGCTTGGAAACCTGGCTTTCGGGATCATTGATGTTGCCGAAAATAATCGCGTTTGCCGGGCAGGACTGCTGGCACGCGGTTTGCAACTCGCCATCTTTGATTTTGATCTCTTTGCCTTCGCGCACCGTGGCAGTTTCGGCATCGATGCGGTGCTCGGTGATGCGCTGGATGCAATAGGTGCACTTCTCCATAACGCCACGGCTGCGCACGCTGACATCCGGGTTGCGGATCATCTTGTATTGCGGCGTGGTCCAATCCTGGAAGAGAAAGAAATTGAAGCGGCGCACTTTGTACGGGCAGTTGTTCGAGCAATAGCGCGTGCCGACGCAGCGGTTGTAAACCATGTCATTCAAGCCTTCGCTCGAATGATTGGTGGCGCCCACCGGGCAAACCAGCTCGCAAGGAGCATCTTCGCACTGCATGCAGGGCACGGGCTGGAAAAACGCTTTGGGATTGTCGCGGTCGCCCTGGTAGTACGCGTCGACGCGAATCCAGTGCATGTGCCGGCCCAGCTCGGCCTGTTCCTTCCCGACGACCGCGATGTTGTTTTCCGACTGGCAGGCCAGCATGCAGTTGTTGCAGCCGACGCACTTGTTGAGGTCGATGGCCATGCCCCAGGCGTAGGCCTCATCTTTGTAGTCGTAGGGCTTGTAGAGCGAGAGGCCGGGCGTGGGACTTGCTTCTTCATCGTAGGCGAAGTTCGGGTCTTTGTGGTATTCGGCGAGTGTGGTCTCGCGGACGAGCGGGCGATGTGCGCCATCGGGCGTGTCCATGCTTTGCATGCCCTGCACGGAGGCGAGGTTGTAAGTGTCTCCGGTTTTGCGAATCTGCACGCCACTCGCGCCCCAGAGCGCGCCGCTGGTGCGAAGCGCGTAGGCATTGAAACCGTAGCCGGTGCCGACGCGGCCGGCGCGGGTGCGGCCGTAACCGAGGGTGACGGTGATGGAGTTATCGGGATGGCCTGCCTGAATCCAGGCTGCGCCTTTTACGGTTTTGCCGTTGAGTTCGAGTTCGAGAACATCTTTGGAAGCGATTTGGAGGCGTTCGGCCATTTTGGGCCCGATGAGGATCGCGTTGTCCCAAGTGAGCTTGTTCATCGGCTTGGGCAATTCCTGCAGCCATCCATTGTTCGAGAATTGTCCATCGTAGATGGTGGGATCGCGGCGGATATTGAGCTCGATGCCCGAGGAGTCCCCAGCAATCACGCCCGACGGACTGGGCTCGTCGTATCTGAACTCGAAGGGAGGCGATTTCGGCGTAAACGTGGTTCCCTCGATCCAACCATCATGAAGCGACTTGCGCCAGAATGCTTCGAAGTCGGTGCCGGTGTGCTGCTTCTGCCAGTAAGCTCGGACAAGATCGTGGCCGGAAGGATCGTCTTGTCCGTTGAGGAACGCAACGAATTCCAGCGCGCTCTTGCCGTTATATAGAGGAGCGATCAGAGGCTGAATTATGCTGACGGTCCCGTCGTAAGCGCGGGCATCGCCCCAGGTTTCGAGTTCGTGAGACTGATTGACATGCCAGTGGCAAAGCTCGGCGGTCTCGTTGTCGTAGAGGCCGAGATGGACGCGAAGCGGAACTTTGTCGCTCTTGAGAACGTTGGCGAAATCGAGATCGGCGGGTGCGTCGTAAGCTGGGTTGCCTCCGAGGATAATGAGCAGATCAACTTTGCCGGAGTTGATGTCGGCAGTGAGTTCTTTGATGGATTCAGTTTGGTTGATCGGATTTGCATCGACGGGATCGGTGTAAAAAACCGTCTTGCCGACGTTGCCGAGTTTCGCGTTGATTGCGTGAGCAACAGCGTGGACAACTATTGGCTGATGATCTCCAGCAATAACGAGGCTTGAGCCCTGGCGCCCAATCAGATCGTGCCCCAGCGTCGTGGCGAACGCTTGATTGCTACTCACCTGCCCGACGCCTCCATGGACTGCGGAATAGTACAGGCCAAAAGCGAACGCCCGAACCCCGCGGAATGTCGTCCCGATCCGATGATCCGCCTTCGCCCCCGTGCTCGACATGCCGCTCTCGATCACATACAGCCGATTCATGTTGGCGTCGGGGTTGCGGCGGGCGGCGAAGTCGCGGATGTAGCGGACATTTCCCGGAAAACCCGCATAGAGAAAATCGGCGTCGAGCGAGACGATGACGTCGGCTTTCGAAAAGTCGTAGCGCGTTTCGACGGGCTGGCCGAAGGCGAGCTTCGCGCCTTCGAGCACGTTATCGCGATTGACCGGTTCCCACACGTGCCACTTCGCCTGCGGATAGGCTTTCAAAAAAAACCGCATCTGATCGGCCAGCGTGGGCGAAGAAATCGTCGGAGTGAGAATGCGAATGCCAGCCCCTTGCAGTGCTTTCTGCGCATTCAGCGGTCCGCGGATGGCGCTGACGAACGCTTGCCACGAGCGCAGGTCGCCTATTTCCGTAACGCTCTGGGACCGGTCGGGATCGTACATGGAGAGCAGCGAGGCCTGGGCAAAAATATCCGTTCCGCCGAGCGATGCGGGATGCTGCGGATTGCCTTCAATCTTCGTCGGGCGGCCGAGATGGCTTTCCACGATCACCGGGCTCGCATAGCCGCCGAGGGTCAGCGCGGTCGCGTAGAACATAGGGCGGCCGGGAACGACATCTTCCGGCTGGCGAACGTAAGGAACGATGGGCTCCAGCGGCAACTTGACGCAGCCAGTCATGCCGGCGAGAGCCATGGACGCGCCCATAACCTTGAGGAATCCGCGGCGCGAGACCGACTCAACCCATTCCGAAGCGCCTTTGGGAAACTCGCGATGCAGCGCTTGCTGGAATTCCGGGTTCCCGGCGAGTTCTTCGAGGCTGCGCCAGTATTCGGGACCGTTCGCCTTGTCAATTTCCGCGCGGACGGAATCGAGATTCAATTTGCCTCGCTTGGAGGGGCAAACGTCTTCGATCTTCACGAAACCGCTTTGTTCGTGCTTTTCCATAGATCAACGAAGCAATAGAGATCCTTCGACTTCGAATGTGCTTCGCTTCGCGCAGCACATTCTCCGCTCAGGATGACAAAGAACTAAAAAACCTAACATCGGCGTCAACAATTCGTCATCGATGGCACGTATTGCAACTCGTAATGTCGTGCACGCTGCGAACTTCGTATTTCTTGAGCAGCGCCGAACCCAGGGTTTCCTGATCCGTGAAACTTGTTCCATCCGCCACGACCGGCTTAGTAGTGGAGGGCTCTTCGTAACGCATATTGAATACCTGATCGCGGGGGCGTAGATACTTTTCCGGGGAGCGATGGCAGTTCAGGCACCACTCCATCTGCAGTGATTCCTGCTGGTACATCAACGGCATTTGATCAACCGGGCCGTGGCACGTGTTGCAGCCGACTCCCTTGGTGACGTGAATGCTGTGATTGAAAAAAACGAAATCAGGAAGCGTGTTCACCCGCGTCCACTGCAGCGACTCGCCGGAGCGGTAGCTTGCGCGAACCGGCTCAAGCATGTCGGCATTGGTCCAAATCTGCGAGTGGCAGTTCATGCAGGTCTTGGTGGGAGGGATTCCCGCAAAACTGGAAACCTCCACCGAAGTGTGGCAGTAGCGGCAATCGATACCAAGCCCGGAGACGTGATGCTGATGGCTGAACGGCACGGGCTGAGGCTTGCGCACGCCGGCGTAAGTAAGGTAAGGGGAACTTTGCACTTCGTAGCCAACCCAGCCCAGCGCGGCAATTACGAAGACAGCGCCAAAAATCGTGACGCGGGCCAGAGTGTTGGTGCTGCGGTGAAAAATCTGCGACATGCTTACGTACGAGCTTTCAGGAGACGCGCATAGGACGCAATCGCTCTCAGAAAAGTTGCTGGTTCGTTATTGGAGCGCGAGAGAAAATTCCCACAAAATTTTCATGTTGTTTAATGAGACAAGAGATTATAAATACTTCCCACAAAGTTGTCGCGTGCATGAGACCTTTGAGCGAAAAAATTCAAAAAGAAACTTTTCAGAAACAGGAAAGTTGGATTGCGAAGGCGCACATGAATCTCGCTCTGCGCCGTTCCCCGCCGATTTCAACGCAAATTCATCACCAGTAGCTTCGGCTCGGTCATTTCTTCGATGGCATAACGCAGGCCTTCGCGGCCAATTCCGGAATCCTTGACGCCGCCGTAGGGCATTTGATCGATTCGGAACGAGGGAATGTCGCCGGCAATCACGGCGCCGACCTCCAGCTCGTCATAAGCCTGGAAGAGGAGCTTGGCGTCGCGGGTGAAGATTCCAGCCTGCAGGCCGTAGTTGGAGTTGTTGATGCGGCGCAAGGCTTCGTCGAAATTCGGATAAGGCTCGACGGTTACGACTGGCCCAAAAATTTCCTGGCAGTTCACTTTCATCTCAGGCCGCGTGGCCGTGAGCACGGTTGGCTCGACTATCGAGCCGTTCCGGCGGCCGCCGCAGAGCAGGCGAGCTCCGGCGCGAACCGCTTCGTCGATCCATTGGGTGACGCGGACCGCGTCGCTCTCGCGGATAAGCGGACCGAGATCGGTTGATTCATTCATAGGATCGCCGGTTTTCAGTTCCTCAACACCTTTCACCAGAAGATCCGTGAATTTGCCGTAGACGGAGTGCTCGACCAGGATGCGCTGCACCGAGATGCACGTCTGGCCCGCGTAGCCGAAGCTGCCGGCGATGCAGCGCTGGGCGGCGTATTCCAGATCGGCATCGCTGTGGATGATTGCTCCGGCATTACCACCGAGTTCGAGCGCGACTTTCTTTTTTCCAGCACGGCGCTTGATGTCCCAACCCACGGGAACGCTGCCGGTAAAGCTGATCAGCTTGATGCGATCGTCGGTAACGAGCAGGCCGGCGTCTTCGTTTGAGAGCGGAAGAACGTTGAGGCCGCCATCGGGCCATCCCGCCTGCTGCACGCACTCGGCGAGAAGCAGCGCGCAGAGCGGCGTTTGCGGCGCGGGTTTCAGGACCATGGAGCACCCGGCAGCGATGGCCGGGGCAACCTTATGCGCCACCAGATTCAGGGGAAAATTGAATGGCGTAATGCCGGCAATCGGACCAATCGGGTAGCGCTTGACGATTCCCCAGCGCCCGGCAGTGAATTCCTGCCAGTCGAGCGGAAGATACTCGCCGTAGATGCGCGTGGTCTCTTCAGCTGCGACGTTGAAGGTGAAAGTCGTGCGCTCTACCTCGATGCGCGCCAGCCGGATGGGCTTGCCTGCCTCCTGCGCCAAGGTGCGGGAAAATTCCTCGCGGCGCTCGACAAGTTGTTGCGCGATGCGCCGCAGAACGCGCTGGCGCTCGAACGCGGGCAAGCGTTTGGTGGTGCCAAAGGCATTGACGGAAGCGGTTATGGCGGCTTCGGCATGCTCGCGTCGGGCCTGGGTTACTCGCCCTACGAGGCTGCCGTCGTAGGGAGCGCGGACTTCGACGATGTCACCATCGTCGATCCATCGGCCGTCCATAAAAAATCCATGGGTTGCCACCGGCGCGATCGTCATCTCCGCCATCTTTACCTCCCAGACGTAAACCGACGCCTTTTGATTATAGGCCGAAGAACAAGAGTTGCTTCGCAGAAGTTTTACCGAAGGGAATTTATGACGGAGACCAAGGAAGCTGCGTTGAATTCCCACTACAATGATGCTTCGCATGATGCCGAGTCTGAAAACAATTGTTGAGCTCGCGCCGCGAATCCGGCGAAGGGAAATTTCTCCGGGTGAGCTGACACGGCGTTGCCTTGAGCGGATCGAAAAGCTGGACACGACGCTCAATGCGTTTATCACCGTGACGGCCGATTCGGCAATGACCGAGGCACGGAACGCTGAGAACGAGATCGCCCGTGGAGAATGGCGCGGACCCTTGCATGGGATTCCCGTCGCTTTGAAAGACCTGATCGACACCGCGGGGGTGCGAACGACGGCCGCGAGCAGGCTGTTTGAAAATCGTGTGCCGGAAGAAGATGCCGAAGTCGTGCGGCGGCTGCGAAACGCGGGGGCGGTGATTCTCGGCAAGAATAATTTGCATGAGTGCGCTTATGGCGGAAGCTCGCTGGTGAGTTCTTTCGGCGATGTTCACAATCCCCGGAACACGGAACATATCGCGGGAGGATCTTCGGGCGGGTCTGCGGCTGCGGTTGCTGCCGGTATGTGTTACGCAGCGATTGGAACGGACACGGCGGGATCGATCCGCGAACCGGCGGCTTTGTGCGGATGCGTGGGATTGAAGCCGACTTATGGACGGGTTTCAGCGCGAGGCGTGATTCCTCTCTCCTGGTCACTCGATCACGTTGGGCCAATAAACGCGAGCGTGGGCGATGCGGCGATTGTTCTGCAGGCTATTGCCGGATATGACGCGCATGATTCATGCAGCACGAATGTTCCGGTGAGCGATTACGCTTCGGAATGCAACGAGGGCGCGAAAAATCTCCGGATAGGAATTCCGCACAGCTTTTTTTATGACGACCTCGATGACGAAGTTCAGGCGGCGCTTGAACGGGCGATTGCAACGGTTCGAACGCTGGTTGCGGAAGTGCGGGAGGTGAAGCTCGATCCGCCGACCGATCGAGTGGTGCAACTGGCGGAATCGTATACCTATCACGCCGAGAACGTCGCGAGGACACCGGAGCTTTATCAGCCGGAGACGCTGCGGCGCATTCAGCTGGGTGAGAAAATTTCGGCGGCAGAATATATTCATCGGCGACGCCAACTTGATGAAGAGCGAAGGCGGGCCAGCGAAATTTTTGCGGAAATCGATTTATTGGTGACGCCAACTACCCCGATTCCCGCGCCGGCGATTGCCGATTTGAAGAAAGATCCTGCCGCGCTGCGGCCGGCGGAGCTTATCCTCTTGCGGAA
>JASICF010000303.1 GCA_030044775.1 Candidatus Sulfotelmatobacter sp.
ACGGTTCTCGATGCCAAAAACTACTTCGACGTGCTCGGCCGTCCTCAGTGGAATCAGAATCAATTCGGAGGCACGCTTGGCGGGCCCATCAAGAAAGATCGCAGTTTCTTCTTTGTCTCGTATGAGGGGCGCCGCATTCGCGAGGGCATTACCGGCCAGGAGGTGAACGTGCCCTCGTCGGCGGAGAGAAGCGGAGATTTTTCTGCCGTCGGAGGTTTTGCAAAGGGCGGCGGAATCAGCGCTACCGATCCGTTCGTCGCCCAGGTCTTGAATGGACGCCCGGGTTGCGACACTGCGGTTGCCGGGTTAGGCGGTAAGACTCCTGCTGCGGGTCTCGCCTGGTCTTCCATCTTTCCGACCGGCGTGATTCCAGCCGACTGTCAGGATCCGATCGCTGCCAATCTCTTGTCATTGTATGTCCCTACGCAGAGTGTGACCGTTCCTGTAAGCACCGACAATGAGGATCAATTCACCGTCCGCGTCGATCACACGATCAACACACACCAGAATTTTACGGCGTACTATTACTTCAACGACCTCCGTACCCTGCAGCCCTTCAACGAATTCGAGCAGGCCGGCGCGAATGTTCCCGGCTTCGGCAACTTCAACAATAACCGTTTCCAGCAATGGAATCTGACCCATACCTGGACCATTACCAACGCCCTGGTGAATGAAGCTCACTTCACCTATATGCGCGAAGGGCAGCTCGGCTTTTTGAAACCGCAAACCACCCTGCCAGTCACATCTTCCTGTACCGGGGCAGCCACACCTTATTGCTTCACCGGAGTATCCAACTCTGCACCCATCAACGGTCTTCTTGGCCCCGGCTCAGGCATCGCCCCGGGTAAAGGAGGAATCACTCCAGGCTTGCCCTCCACTCTTACCGGCGTTCCTTACATCGACATCGGGGGCGGCGCGGTGTTTGGAAACAACTTTGAAGGTTTTCTTCCGCAGGTTGGCAACAGCTTTCAATGGTCGGATAACTTGACGTGGGTCAAAGGCACGCACACCTTCAAGTTCGGCATCGACGTTCGCCGGCAGCGTTTCGATCAGTACTACTACTTCGACGTTAACGGCGAGTTTTCATTTGACAATACAGGCCCAAATTCGCTCATTCCAGGCGACGGAGATAATTACGCGGAATATCTCCTCGGGTTGGTCGATACCTATACCCAGGGCTCCGGTCAACGCGAAGATGTTCGGGGAACTTCGGTGTATCCCTTTGCGCAGGACAGCTGGAAAATCAAGCCCAACCTGACTCTGAACTACGGGCTTCGTTGGGAACTCGACACTCCGCCGACTGATATAGCCGGACACGTGGAAACTTTCCGCCCAGGTCAGAATTCAACCGTTTATCCATGCGGTCTATCCGCGTTGGGTGAAAGCGAGCTCGATGTGACCAGCTCAAGCTGCGCCGCAGCCGGAGTTCAACCGACAGGCCTCGTCGTGCCCGGAGATCCCGGCGTTCCCCCCGGCATGACCAGCACTTATTACCATGCCTTTGCCCCGCGAGTTGGCCTCGCCTGGAGCCCGGGCAAATCCGGCAAGACCAGCATCCGCACCGGCTGGGGAATTTTCTACAATCCCATTGAAGAGCTGGTCATGGCGCAATTCGGAGCGGAACCTCCGTTTGGAGGAAGTTCTTCCCTGTTCGAGACCTTCTTAAGTACCCCCTTCGTTAACCAGGGCGATTATGTAAGTCCCAACCCGTTTAACGGCATTCTCACTCCAACCAAGGGGAAGCCGGTTGACTATTCTCTTTTCCGCCCCATCCTCCTTTACGGTGAATTCCAGCCGCACATTCGCACGCAATACACCACGCAATACAACCTCACAGTTCAACATCAACTCAGCAACAGCATGATGTTGCAAGTGGGCTACGTGGGCTCGGAAGGTCATCGGCTGCTCGCCTCGTACGATGTCAATCCATCGACTCCCCAGAGCTGCTTGGACATCGCGGCGATCGCGAACGTTGATCCCGCTGCCGTTATCTCATATGGCCAGCAAGGGACCTGCGGCCAGTTTCTTGAGGACAGCCAATTCCTCATTTCCCCCACGGCGGATGCGCCGCCCGGTGGATTCCACGTACCGTACGGCCCTCATGGTCCTACGGTAATCCCCGCCGGCCATCCCATCGGTTCGGTTGCACCAGGAGGGCTCACGCTCGTTGGCCTCCGCCCCTATTCATCGCCGAACTGCAACCCGTTTACTGGTGCAAGTTGTCCGCTGGATGGCACCCCGGTCTTCAGCGACATTTTCGCCGAGGACACGGTGGCGAATTCCAGCTACAACGCTCTTGAAGCCATGCTGCAAAAGCGCTTCGCGAGGGGACTGCAATTCCAGGCCGCTTACACTCTCAGCAAATCGCTCGACGATGGTTCGACCTTCGAAGAGACTCTCGATCCCTTCAATCACGGCGCCAGCCGCGCGCTGTCGCTATTCAACTCCAAGCAGCGTTTTGTCATCAGCTACGATTGGGAGATCCCGACGCGTAGATATAACGGTTTCAAGGGCCAGTTATTCGACGATTGGTCTGTCTCCGGCATCACGCAATTCCAAAGCGGATTCCCGATCCGTCTCGACACCGAAGACGATAATGAATTGATCGCCAGCATCTTCTTCCTGGGGACCGAAGCGCCGAGCCTGGTTGCTCCGTTCCAGAAACTGAATCCCAAAACCAACGGCAATTTCTTGTTCAACCCCAACGATTTTGCCGACCCGCCGCTCGGCCAATTCAACAACGGCACGCAACGCTCGATCTGTTGCGGTCCCGGGCTCGACGATTGGGATTTCGCAGTTCACAAGAAGTTTTCGATTGACGAGCAGCGCTATTTCCAGTTCCGCGCCGAATTGTTCAACATTTTCAATCACACGAACTTCTATAACCCGGACGGTCACTTTTCCGATGGCCCGACGGAATTCGGAAAGATTACTCAGGCGCAGGATCCGCGCCTGGTGCAGTTCGCTTTGAAGTTTTATTTTTAGCCGAATAGGATAGAGTAGTAGAAGCGCACCGGGCGGCCCGTCCGCCCGGCATTCTAATGGCCCGCGACTCCAAAGAAACGCCGGCCTGAGTCACTCCGGAGCACTCCGATGTACCCCGATCTGCAGAAAGAACTCTCGACGTTCGAGCGCCGTACGCCCAAATCTGCCGAAGCCCACAAGAAAAATCTGAAACGCATTCCTCTCGGCGTGGCCAGCAATTACCGCCATTATGATCCCTGGCCGATTTTCGTGAGAGACGCGAGCGGCAGCAAGTTCCGCGACCTCGATGGCAATGAATACATCGATCACAATCTGACGTTCGGCGCGCTCATGGCCGGGCATTGCCATCCCGCGGTGATGAAAGCCGTTGAAAAGAGGCTTTCGACCGGCACAATGTTCGGCATGCCGCATGACATGGAGTGGGAACTCGCGGAAGAAATCTGCAAGCGTTTTCCCATTGAGATGTGCCGCTTCGGCAACAGCGGAACCGAAGCCACCATGCATGCCATTCGCCTTGCCCGCGCGGCAACCGGCCGCGACAAAATCATAAAATTCGAAGGCGCCTATCACGGCCTGCACGATTCGGCGCTGGTCAGCGTGAAGCCG
>JASICF010000304.1 GCA_030044775.1 Candidatus Sulfotelmatobacter sp.
TCACCGCCGAGCCCGGAACGCCGGAAATAGCGGTTCGGGGGAAAATCGATGCGGACCTCTCTGAAGTAATGGCGAACCTGGTAAGTGGCAGCATCGCCTCTTGTGGCTCGGGCGCAGCTGGTTCTTCCTCTAGATCCGCCAACTCAGGTTCGATTATTTCCACGGCTACGGCAAGCGCTGTACCATCCAGCGAACCCGCTACCCGCTCAACATCACTCACGGAATGGGCTTCCTCGTAATGCCCTTCGCTGACCTCGACCACAGGCAATAGCTCTTTCAGCAGCGAAGTGAATTCCAGTTCCGTAAAAAGCCGGCGCAACGCTTCGACATCGGGCTCGCCCATGCGCATGGCTTCGACGTTAAGTTCGACCGGAACCTTTGTATCGATGGTTGCCATGCTCTTGCTGAATAGAATCACATCGCGGTTATTCAGCAGCGACTCGCGGTAGGTTTTCTTCTCGATTTCGGCGGCGCGATCCAGCGCTCGCTCCACGCTGCCGAACCGCCGAATAATTTCCACGGAGCCCTTATCGCCGATGCCTGGCGCACCCGGAATATTGTCGATGCTATCGCCGCGCAGCGCCATCACGTCGACTACGCGCTCTGGAGGGACTCCGAGAATTTCTTCCACTTTTGCCGCATCGCAAATCAGATTGTCTTTTGGTGGATTCAGGATGTGAACGTTGTCATTCACAAGCTGCATCATGTCTTTGTCGCTGGAGACAACGTAGACGGGGTAAGACGCGGCCTCGGCCTTTCGGGCGAGAGTGCCGATCACATCGTCGGCTTCGAAACCGGAAAGCTCGAGAATGGGAATACGATACGCTTCCAGCGCGCGCCGGATGTAGGGAATCTGCTGCGCAAGATCCTCGGGCATAGCAGCACGATTGGCCTTGTAGCCTTTGTATTCGATTTCAGTGAAGGTTTGCGTTTTGATATCGAATTTGCGAACCTTCGTGATCGCTTCCGCCTGAGTATCGCGAAAGGTCGGCGCAGCAACATCGAAAACCGCGGCAAGATACGATGGAGAAAAATCGTCGCGCAATTTGCGCAGCATGTTCACGAACACATAGACCGCGGCCGTGGGCACGCCGGCCTTGGTAGACATTGATCGTTGCCGCACCATGGCGTGATATGCGCGGAAGATGAACGACATGGTGTCAATCAAGAAAATGCGTTCGTGGCCGGGTTTGCCGATCGGCCGGAGCGAACCGGAAGACCTTTTCTGCCCAGACGCGGTCTCGGCGGGAACGTCGGCACCGGCAAGCCGCGCGGATTTGCTGCGGGGAGACAAGTATTCAGTTTAGCAGCGGAAAGGTTCTAGAAGTCCACGGTGAGATCGGCCTGAACAGTCTTCTTTGCCGCGCCGCCAGCCGTGTTCCGGAAGACCAGGTAGTATTTCTTGGATTCATTCAGCGATGGTGGCAGGCTCACGTCGACGGCCTGGTCATTCGATGGATCTGAAGTGAACACTGCATTCCCCGCAGTACCGGCCGTGAAGTCCGAATATTGATCTTCATTGAACACGAAGAAATCAACATCGGCGCCGTGCTCATTTGACTGGACGCCGAGTTTGGTAACGTAGGACTTGTAGTTTCCGTGTAAATGGGGCACAGCCACGTGGGCTGGAACTTCGAATGGAAAAGCTTCTGTCGTTGACAGGATGAATGTCTTCTGCAGAATGTTCTCGCTGGAAACGGTCGGCCGATCTCCTACACGATCGATGGCTGCTACTTGCTGCTCTGTCGTTGTCTTCTTTTGGCAGCTTAGGGAAGCCAGCGCAAGCGTGGAGAGCAACAGAGCGAAGCCAGTACGATTCCACATCGAATAATTCATGAACGGCCCTGCCTGCCATACTCGGTGGTGTAATGCAATTGTATCTCACCGCAAGTGCCCTGCTCGGCTGAATAAACGACGCAGGTGTCGAACGGTCTCGAATAAACATGCAGGCTGACGGCGCGTTGGCTGAACTCGCGCGGATTGATCACGCGATGCACCGGTTCCAGCGGATCGACGGCGCAGGGATGCGAGGCATTCATCTCGATGGTCTCCGTCGCCGTAATTTCGCACCTGCCGGCTGCAATATCCTGATGCACCACATGGAAGTTCTCGACCAGCAGTCGCCCGATGGGCACGGCCATCCAGCAATTTTGATCGCGATGATTGTGGATGGAACTGACCTGCCCGATCTCCCAGCAAATCGCCATCAGCTCGTAGAGGGTTGTCTTATCGATCAGATTGCGCGTGTAATGCTGACGATCCCAGGTGAGATATGAACGAAGGGACTCGGGTTCGACCGGCGTTTCCCTCAAAAATTTGTGAATCGCTTCGGTGCCGTCGAACGCCGCGGCGGGAAACTTGCGCAGTTCGGCGACAAAATCTTGAATCGAAACCTGTCTTGTAACCGTTGCCATGAATTGCTCCGGGCAAGAGTATATCGCACGGGCATTGCGCAAACCCAAGATGACAGCTGGCGTTTGGTTGAACTTCGGCCAGCGCCTGAATGAGGCATCAGCCTCGACGCCGAGTTTCTCCCATACAATGGCCTCGATCGCCCTTTCACCTATGACTTCATCGCTACAAGTGGTTAACCGCGGGCGAGAGGAGTCGCCCTTGTGCCGACCGGTTGCGATGGAAATTGGGGCCATTGCCATAACCCTCGCCGGCCTCGCGGCACGAATCTGGATGGCCTCGGGAACATTTCTTAATCCGGACGAGGCATTACATTTTCGTTTGGCTAATCAGCCCACTTTGGCGCTGGCTTATCGAGAGAGTCTGACTGCTTCGCATCCTCCGCTGCTCACGGTTGTGCTGTATTACTGGCGGGCGCTGGGAACATCAGAGTTGTGGCTGCGCATGCCGCTGGTGCTGGCGGGCACGGTTTTCTGCTGGGTCTTTTACAAGTGGCTGGCCAAGGCGACAAACGAACTGGCAGGCTTTATAGGTTTGCTTTTTGTTGCCTTCCTGCCGCCGATTGTCAGGTTGTCCGCGGAAGTCCGACAGTACGCGCTGTTACTTGTCTTTCTGGCGAGCGCTTTGTACTTTCTCGACGACGCGTTCGAGAATAATTCTGCCGCCAGGATGGCTGCGTTTTGCTTCTGTCTTTATCTTGCGATGCTCTCGCATTATTCCGCGTTCTGGTTTGCCATCGCACTGGCCATCTACGCGTTATTCAGAATCTTCACTGAGGGAATTCGGGGCAGCCTGCTTGAGTCCTGGGTCGCAGGACAACTAGGCGCCGTGGCTCTCGCTGTCATTCTGTACAAAACGCATCTCTCGAAGCTGGGCTTGGGCGATTCCCGGCCGGTGCTGCAGGGCTGGATGAGCGATGTATTTCTGCAGCGCTCGTATTTCGATCGAACACGCGATCATGCGCTTGTGTTCCTGATCGGCCATTCGTTTGGTGTCTTTCAATACTTCTTCGGGCAACTTGCCGTGGGCGATGTGATGGGGTTGTTGTTCATCGGCGGACTCGGACTGCTTCTGTGGAGAAAAAATGCTCCGGACTGTCTTCGCGCGAGGTCGCTGGCGCTGCTTATTGTCCTGCCCTTTGCGATTGCCTGCGCTGCAAGCCTGGCCCATGTTTATCCATACGGCGGAACGCGGCACATGGCGTTTCTCATCATCCCGGCGATGGCGGGAGTCAGCGTGGCGATTGCGCGCATCTCCTCGGAGAAATGGACGCGCGGAATTACGATAGCCGCGCTAGTCCTTCTTGTCTGCGTGCTCTTCGGCAAAGAGCGCAGACCCCGTATGGATCGCGCCGACCAGGGCCAATCCCATATGACAGCTGCCATGGGATTTATTGCGAAAGGCGTGACCCCGCCAGATGTAATCTTTACCGACTATCAAAGCGACTTGGTTCTCGGCCACTACCTGTGCCAGCAACGAGCAATCTCGCTTGCAGCCGCGCCTTCGGGGTTTGAACAATTCTCGTGCGCCGGCCATCGTGTAGTGTCGCGGAACTACAAACGATGGTGGTTTCAGGTCGACAGCTTCGCGGAAGATTGGCGACAGTTGACCGAGGTGTACGCCCTAAAGCCTGGAACCTCAGTTTGGATCTTTCAGGCAGAATGGGATGCCAATCTTGCCGACCAATTGCAAAAGGACTTTCCGGAATTTCACAATCTTCAGATCGAGAGGTTCGGGAACAATATCAACATGTTCAGATTGACCGTAGGCCAGGCGCTTCCCGACCTTTCGTCGCGAGAAAGCAGCAGTTCCCAGTTCAAGGCTTCTAGCTCAAGATTGGCAGCTTGCGAATTCTCTTTTTCGTTGCAGCATAGACCGCGTTGCACAGAGCTGGAGCAAGGGGTGGCACTGACGGCTCGCCGATTCCCGTCGGGGCCTCCACGCTAGGAACGGCATAGACTTCGACGACGGGGGTTTCATCCATGCGAAGCGGCGCGTAATCATCGAAATTTCCCTGCACCACTCGACCTTTTTCTAGAGTGATTTGCGCGCGCAGAGCATTGGAAAGCGCATACACGATTCCGCCCTGGATCTGCTGCTCGAGAATGGACGGATTCACCACCTGCCCGCAATCGACGACTGCAACTACACGGTGGACTCGCGGAGTATCGTTCTCCATGCTGATTTCCACGACTTCAGCGGCATAGGTGGAAAAACATCCAAAACATGCGATGCCACGAAAGCGGCCCGGTGGCGAAGGATTTTTCCAGCCCCCTTTTTCAGCAGCCAACTGCAACGCGCCGCGCATGCGAGCGGTTTTCCATATTGTGGTGAAGTAGGGAATGTCCTGATCCTTGCTGAGCATGTGCAGCCGATAATCGAGCGGATCTTTCCCTGCAGCGGCGGCGAGCTCGTCGATGAAGCTTTCGCTGGCGAAGGCGGCTTGCAGCGCATAAACCGATCGCATCCAGCCGAGCG
>JASICF010000305.1 GCA_030044775.1 Candidatus Sulfotelmatobacter sp.
CCTTAGAATTGGCATGCATCAGGAGGTCAAAAATGAAAAACCGCCCCAGCATCGGGCGGACATTCTTGGCGGAGACTCGCTTCGGGAAAATGCGTTCCGCACATCGAGCGATTTTCGCTCAGGCACCGTGGCCTCTCCGCAACCCGGTTGCCGGACCCAGCTTTCGCCGGGCCACTCCTGATGCTCCGGGAAGGTTAATATCGGCAAAGCCGACTGTCAAGCGCGTAAGTCAGGGGGTAGTGTTCTAATTTGCCCATTTATCACCGAATGAACGGCTTGAGAATTGCAGCACGCCAAGGTGCGCCAATGTTCGATAGCGAACAGAAACAGGTGGTATGGTGTCAGTAGCGTAGCCGTTCGCAAGAACCACGCCGCCATGACGTGCATCTGGGATGATGGCCCGGACCACCGATAAGGCGTTCCTCGGCGTGGCAAATTTTACTCTTTGCGCGCTCGCCGGATAGCGGCAAAGGCGGCATTGATTTCGGTTGTTTTCTTCGCCGCCAAGTCCTTCAATTCCTGGCCGAGATGAGCCACACGGTCCGGGTGGTACTCCATTACAAGTTGTTTGTACTTTCTTGCGATCACCTCATCGGAATCGGTTTGGCTGACTCCCAGCAACACAAAAGGGTCTCCGGAAAACCCCCGGCCCATTGAGGCCTTCGAACGTTTCGGCTTAAATGCATTCTCGATGATGCCCGTCAGTCGATGAGGCTGACTGCGGCCGTCTACGGTATCCAAGTCAACGACGGTTAACACGCGCCCGCGCTCGAGTAGTACAAGTGTTTTCTCATTCAGAGGTGTGTGCGCAAAATTGCCAAGGTGCTGAAGCAATATCTCGGGAATCGGCTTCACCGGGTATACCCATCGCACTTGAGAGCAGGTCGAAGAAGCGAGTCGCACCCATGGCCGGTACTGCGCGTCATGATCAAGAACCAGCGCAGTTTGCTCAATCGAGGACTCCACAAAGGTGTAGAGCTCCTCAATGGTTCCCAGTACGACCGATTCCAACTCCATAGCCGTAAGCTCCGATAATTCTGCGAAAATACAATTCCTCTCAGCCGTACCAGTCCTCCCGGGTAAGCCGCAGGTGACTTTTACCATGGTCTGGCTTGCTTAAAAGTACCTGGTATAGGTTAAGGCGGCCGGTTGTGAAGGCATGAGCGGAGCCGGACATATACAGGCGCCACACGCGATAGGTGGTCTCGCCAACGATTTCTCGAGCCTGATTCCCTTTATCTTCCAAGCGATTCACCCAAAGTCGTAACGTGAGGGCATAATGCTCACGCAGATTCTCGACGTCTCGCACTTCGAATCCGGAAGAGGCTGCAGCGCGCAAGGTTGTGTCAATTGGAACGAGCTCGCCGTCCGGGAACACGTATTTATCGATAAAAGATGGGCCCTTTCTCTTAAAGGCAGCGCAAGAGGCGATCCCATGATTGAGAAAGACTCCACCAGGCCGAAGGCGAAGCCACGCAAGATGAAAGTATTCTGGCAACAAAGCTTCGCCGACATGCTCGAACATCCCGACACTAACAACTTTATCGAATTCGAGACTGGACTCGAAATCGCGGTAGTCACAGACATCGACTCGGCATTGGTCCTCGAGCCCCTCTTCTCGAATTCGTTGCCGGGCCATCTTAGCTTGGGGAATACTCAGAGTAATGCCAAAACCCTTGGCTCCGTAGTTTCTTGCGGCGTGCATCAGGAGTCCTCCCCACCCGCACCCAAGGTCAAGTAGCCGATCCCCCGGGCGCAATCGGAGTTTTCTGCAGATGTAGTCGAGTTTTTGTGCTTGAGCGGTGTCAATGCCGTCGCGAGCTGACTTGAAGTAGGCGCAGGAATACACCATTTGCCGATCCAACCAAAGCGAATAAAATTCGCTCGACACATCGTAGTGGTAAGCAACCGCCTTCCGGTCTCGCTCCTTAGAATGGACGGCGCCTGTGAGATCAGCGCCGGAGCGGCCATTCGGTCGTCCGCCTTGTCCCGACAATCGCGTTAGCATCCCTCCAAATTTCAACTTGTCTAGCAAGGAATAGCCGCGACTCAATAGGGAGTCACCGAGCTCAAATGCAGCTTCCAGGTCCCCCTCGACATCGAAATCATCGTAGATGAACGCCTCACCTAACGTGAGTTCGCTTGGGGAAAGAAACATACTTCTCAAAGATCCCGGATGTTTGAGGACAAACGTAAATTGCGGCTGCTCGAGATAGTTCCATTCCGATCCATCCCAAAACCGTACCGCAAAGCTTCGTCCACGGTAGTCAGCGGTGAGCTCTTCTAGCAAACGTACGCTGGCTCGGACATCAGAGTCTTTTGAAACTTGGATCTGAGTGGGCATTCTTGTCTCCTCACCCTATAGTCAAACTGCGAGAATCGTCGAACAGTAAGTCTCTACCGCGTCACGGAGTCGCACCATTTGGCAACGGGCCTGTATAGCAAGCGTGACGGCCAGCGCGACTGTGATCGCAATCCAAAACAGGAAAACAATCACCACTCCGCGATCTACTCCGAAATCACTTCCTGCCTTTCGAGGAGAACTCATCTCACCGACTCCGCTGTCATCAAGGTTTTCAAAACATTTCGTGCGACTGTTTGCACGATTGAATCCTCACTGTTCTCTAATTCTCTCCAGCATTCTGAGCAGATGATGAACATAGCGAGCCTATTTCATCGATGCCCGACGGCGTGCGACTCTTGGTCGAGCACGCCAAGACCAACAATTCGACAAATTGTCGCCACGCTAGAAAGAAAACTGCTGAAAATGCGAAACAATACAGAATCGAAATTGAATACGCGTGTCGCATCACTAACCTGATCGCGATCAGTGGGGATTCTCGTTCCGAGAAGTCAGCAAGCTGACAACCGATGGCAACGGCTCCCGAGACAAGAATCCTTGTCAGGAGTCATTAGCCACCCGTGTTCTACGAAGGAAGGATGGCGGTTAGCGGTGGTACTCCTTCACCGGTAACAACGGTATTTAGTTTATTTGGATGTGCGCGAATGTCAAGAGATTCCGAAAAGTCTTAGTCGACCGATGAGTCTGATGCCTTGTGCAGCGGCGTCCCGTGCGGCCTTCGGCGATGGTCTTGTTTGACACTGGCAACTCGGTCACGCTTTGAGTTATGATTTGCGTGGTTTTACATTGCCGCACGGTGATGAGGTCCACCGTTTAACCGCCTGCCATGGCTGATGACCACTACCCTCAGGGGGTGGTGTTATGACGGCCAGACTCGTATCTTCGCAGCATAGCCAACCGGTCCATCCTGTCCCCATCTTTGCTCGCGGAAATTCCTGGTATCTCCTCGAGGGGAGACTTGTGTCATGTTGAACGACATCGTGCTGCAGGTGTTGCAGGTCCTTGCTGTACTGCTCTTGGCTCCACTGCTTCAAGGTTTCATCTTGAAGGCCGAGGAACGCGTGCAACGCAGCACGGGACCGAGCCTGTTCCAGCCATACCGGGATCTTTGGAAACTGTTCCATAAGCAAGCTGTTGTTCCCGAGTCCGCCTCCTGGATTTACTTCGTCGCCCCAATCATCGCATTCACAGCGATGCTGATTGTCCCCATTCTGATTCCAGTGCTTACGGATCGCCCCTTGCCTCAATCCGATATGGCCGACATGCTGGGCGGAGGAATGGTCCTGACGCTGGGGTCGTTCGCGATCCTGCTGGCGGGACTGGATAGCGGCAACGTGTACGGTGGGATCGGGTCGAGTCGAGCCGTAATGCTGGGAATTCTCGCGGAGCCGATCTTGATACTCGTACTAGTAGGCATCAGCCTTCTGGCTCGGGCCATGCTGCCCTTCGTGGTCAACCACACCTTGCTCGACAAACCGTCGGTCTACTGGAGTCCCACACACGTCTTTCTGGTGCTCGCATTCTTCTCGCTGTTGCTGGTTGAAACCGACCGGCTGCCGATTCACTCGAGCACGCATATCGAAATCTACATGATCGACGAAGCACGAATTCTTGAGTATTCAGGACCGCTGCTTGCGCTTCTGAAATGGGCCTCCATGATGAAGCAATTCATCCTCTACACGATTTTCTGCAACGTGTTTTTGCTTCCTTGGGGAATGTCCCAGAAAGGCACTCCCATCGGTGAACTCGGATCGGTTTTGGCGTTACTCGTGAAGTTCTTGATCGTCGCTATCTCAATCGTGGTTGTGGAAACCGTACAGTCGCGCCTTCGTTTTTATCGTTACCAGGAACCGCTTGCTGCGGGATTTCTGTTTGCTGTGCTTGCAATCGTATCGAGTCAACTGATTTGAGGGAGACATGTTCCTTGCCCATGTGAGTTCGCTGCAGGCATCCATCTTTAGCCTGTTGGCTATCTTCAGTCTGCTGCTCGCCTTCGTCATGTTGGGATCCCATTGGCTAAAAAATTATGTGTATGCCTTTGCGGCCGAGTCGTGGTTGATAGCGGCGTTGTCGGCGGCGGTGGCGTATTTCGGTGGCTACACCGAGCTCTACGTGATTGCTATTCTCACCGCTGTGTTCCGCGGTCTGGTCCTCCCCTACTTGTTGATGCGCATCGTGCAGAGACTCAATGTGAGGCGCGAGATTCATGCAGTTTTGCAACCCAGTTCTAGTCTCGTCGTCGGAGCGCTGCTGGTGATGTTCGCTTTCGTGATTGCCAATCACATGAATTTTCAGACCTCGACCGCAGGGGAGGTCGTCATTCTGGCGTTGACGATCATGCTCTCGATGAAGCTGCTGGGCTTTCTGATGCTGGCGGTGCGTGATGAGGCGGTGAGCCAAATTCTCGGTTTGCTCGTGCTGGAAAACGGAATATTCCTCGGATCGCAAATTCTTGTGCCGGGCATGCCGATGCTCATCGAGATCGTCATCCTATTTGACCTCCTGATCATTGTCGCTTGTTTCGGAATGTTGATCCGCTATCTTCTGGTGCATGCGGGAACGACGAGCAGTCGTCAATTGAATCGCTTGGTAGGCTGATTATGGCGCAGCATTTAATGCTGTCATTGTTCCTGGCTCCGTTGGCGGCGGGAGTGTTGTCCCTCATTGTCCGCCGCCCCCGTGCTTCCGAGTACCTGACGGTTCTCGCAGCTCTCATTGATCTAGTCGCCAGCATCCTGTTGCTGCATGTCGCTTTGCAACGACGACTCACTTTCTGGCATCACTACATTCTTCTCGACAACCTGGGCGCGTGGGTGATTCTGTGCGTCTCCATCGTCTACACCCTTGCCTCTATCTATGCCGTAGGATACATGCGGCTTCTCCATGAAGATGAGCGGCTGCCTCTGTTCTATGCACTTTTCTCGGGTTTTGCTTTCACGATGCTTGGTGCCTGTGTGATGAACAATGTAGGTGTGTTCTGGATCGCGATCGAGTTAACAACGCTTATCAGCACATTCCTTGTCGGGTTCGAGAGGGAGGCGGAGAGCACGGAAGCCGCCTGGAAATACATCGTTGTGGTTTCTGCCGGGATAAGCCTCGCGCTCCTGGGTACGGTTCTGTTCTATTGGGGAGGCTCGTACGTTCTGGGTCCCAGTTACGCGATGACGTGGGACGCGTTGCACGGGTCTGCGTCGCAAGTTTATCCGCCACTGTTAACAGTCTCATTCCTGCTTGTGCTCGTTGGATACGGCACCAAGGCTGGCCTCGCGCCAATGCACACTTGGCTACCCGATGCGCACAGCGAATCTCCCGCTCCGGTTTCGGCGATGTTGTCGGGTGCCTTGCTCAATGCGTCCATGCTCGGGATTGCGCGATTCCTCGGAGTTGTGAATGGTACTTCGGTCAGCAGGTTCGCCCATTCTGCGGTGGTTGGATTTGGAATCTTCTCATTTGTATTGGCCACGCTTTTTATCGTCCGGCAAACCGGAATCAAAAGACTGATGGCGTATTCCAGTGTCGAGCACATCGGCGTGCAGGCACTGGGCCTGGGCTTTGGCGGAGCCCTGGGCGTTGCGGGTGCTCTTTACCACATGCTGAACCACTCGCTGAACAAATCACTGATGTTTTTTGGCGCCGGCAACGCAATGCGGGCTTATCAGACGAAAGAAATACCCATGATCAGGAATGTGTTAAGGGTATCGCCAGTGACGGGCACGCTCTGGCTACTGGGTGCGGTAGGCATTGCCGGCGCTCCCCCATTTGCGCTCTTCCTGAGCGAATTCACGATCCTCCGGGCGGGAATTGCGGGCCGATACCGCTGGGCAGCAATCGCTTTCGTTATTTTCCTGATCGTCGTCTTCATTAGTTTTCTCTCGCATTTCCGCAATATGTACTTTGTCGCCGGGCCCGAGACAGAAATCCGCCGAATGCCAGGGGTTTTGTGGCGTGCTATTCCCATGTGGCTCGCCTTTCTTCCCTTGTTGGTATTGGGACTCTGGTGGCCGCGGGGATTGTGGAATGCATTCATGCAGATCTATGCGGGACTAATGGGAGGCACTCCGTGAACGGCGCCCTCGAACAGCGATTAACTCCGGACGAGTTGCCCGAGGTCTGTCGTACGCTCATGGCCGAAGGGGCCCGACTCCAGATGGCATATGCGTGGTTTCCCGAACCGGATACTCCCGAGGTGATTTATTTGGCAGACCGAAAGCGGCTTGAACCTTTTCCCTTGCTGCGTTGTCGGTTGCCCGCCGGTCGCCGCGAATTGCCTTCGCTCGCCGCGATTACACCGCTGCTCGGCTGGTATGAACGCGAGATCCAGGATCTGTGCGGCATCCGATTCAGCGGACATCCCGAACCGTCGCCGTTAGTGCTGCA
>JASICF010000306.1 GCA_030044775.1 Candidatus Sulfotelmatobacter sp.
GTCCCGGTCGTGGTTCTTTCCGGGCAGGATGACGAAGCGCTGGCCATGAAGGCGGTGCATCAGGGCGTGCAGGACTACCTCGTCAAGGGAAACATATCGAGCAAGCATCTGGAGCGAGCCATCCGCTACGCGGTGGAGCGGCAAGCATTGCTGCGGGCGCTCGAAATCAGCCAGAAGCAGAAGATCGAATTCAAGAACCAATTTCTTTCGCATATTTCGCACGAGCTGCGCACTCCGCTGACGTGCATTCATCAGTACGTGACTCTGCTGCTCGATGGCATCGCGGGGGCGATTTCGCCCGACCAGAGCGATCATTTGAAAACTGTGCTGAAGAGCGTGAACCAGTTGCACGCCATGATCCGCGATCTGCTAGAAGCCGCGCGCGCGGAAAGCGCGAAGATGCGGATCGAACCGCGCTGCGTGTCTTTGAAAGAGCTGGTTCAGCAGGCGGTGGCCATGCTTCGTCCGTCGGCGGATGAAAAGCGAATTGGACTGGAAATCGGCCTCGATCAGAGACTGCCTTTGCTTCTCGCCGATCCCGACCGGGTGCTGGAAGTGCTGATCAATCTGGTGGATAACGCCATCAAGTTCACGCCGAACGATGGCGCAGTCATGATCCAGGCCAACATGGTCGACGCCGATCCCGGTTCAGTGTATGTCGCGGTCAGCGATACCGGACGCGGCATCAGCCCGGAAGCGAAGAATCTGATCTTCGAGCGCCTCTATCAGGATCCCGATGCGCCCGATAACAACCGCTCCGGCCTGGGGCTTGGCCTGTTCATCTGCAAGGAAATCGTGCGCCTGCACGAGGGACGCATCTGGGTTTCGAGCGAACCCGGACAGGGCAGCACATTCACGTTCACCCTTCCCGTGTATTCGCTCCCCAAGCTGTTGGCTCCGGTCGTTGTGTATCACGGCAGCCTTCGGCCAACTTTTGTCCTGGTTCGGGTGGAACTCTTGCCGCACGTCAGTCCCCCCGGCGGCACCTGGAAAGAAACATGCCAGCAGTGCCTGGATGTGGTACGCCGCTGCGTCTATCTCGACAAAGATCTGGTTTTGCCTCCGATGGGCACGTCGGGAACTTCTGAGACATTTTTTATTGTGGCCTCGACCGATCTGCAACGCTCCGGCATTATGACCACGCGCATTCGCGAGCAACTGGAGCAAATCGAGCATTTGAAAGACAAATGCACCGTCGCCATTTCAGCGTTTCCGATTGAAGCTCCAGCCAGCTCGGCCGATGAATCCGTAGAGCAAGAGAAGCAGGTACAGAGCCTTGCCGATTGTGTAACCCAGATGATCCTGCGAAGCATGGAACGCAAACATTTATCCGACGCGAAAAGCGGGAAGCAGTCCCACTGAAAGTCACCCATTGTTACAAGGAGAATTGCACATGCCAAAACCAAAGATTCTGGTCGTGGATGACGATCCCGATCTCGTGCGCGCCATGCGCCTGCGGCTTCGCGCCAACAACTACGAGGTAGCCACTGCAACCGATGGCTACTCCGCGATTGCATCGGCGCAGAAAGAGCGGCCCAGCCTGATCATTCTCGATTTAGGGCTGCCGGTGGGAGATGGCTTTGTGGTTCTGGAGCGCCTGCAGAACAGCGACGCCCTGGCAGGAATTCCGGTGATCGTACTCAGCGCCCGCGACCCGCAAACCAATGAAGAACGCGCACTGAAGGCCGGGGCAGCAGCGTTTTTTCAGAAACCCGCAGACAATGACGAACTCATGAACGTCATCCGGGTCAGTCTCGGCCACACCAAGAATCAGCCCGCACCCTGGCCGTCATAACCCCGAGGTCAGAAGCTCAACGCGCAAGCTCAGGGCCGGCGGCAGATGGGAGTCGATCAGAAGACTCCATGTAGCCGGCCCATAATCCGCCCTTAATCCCACGCCCCGGTCGAGGCAGCCATAAACCGGATAAAATCCTGCTGTTTGAATTCCCGAGTTTGGAAATTACCTAATACATTGCCTACGAGTCACATACAAAATCCCACACCGGCATACATTAATTCGTACATAGTTTATAGAAATCCATCTATACTCTTGGAAGTGCTTTAGATGTATCAGTTAGCCGCTCAGACCCCAGCGTGCAGCATGGCAGCGAAGTTGCTCATTAAACTCCCGCCGGACCTCGAAGGGCTAGGGGTGTCTTTCCCGGGCAAAAGCCCAACACCGGGTTCGTCTCCGAAAGTCATGAATCGGGAAAGCCAAGTGCGATTTTTCGCGGTCCTGCTTTTCCTTCTGACCGTGGCCGCAGTGGTTTTTGCCGGCTTCAATTTGAACGCGGAGTGGGAATTTCAGGTACCTGAAGATGGCGTCTGGTGGGTCGAGCACAATGGTTACCTGACTGCGGATCGAGTCGAAGGCAGTGGCCCTGGATCCAAGGCGGGAGTCAAGCCCGGGGACAGACTCGTTTCCATCGATGGGCAGGAAGTGCACAGCTTGTCGGGGTTGGAGCGGCAACTTTACCGCACCGGCGTCTGGTCCAAAGCAAACTATTCGCTGCTTCGGCAGTCGATCCCTCTGGATTCGAGCGTTATTCTCGTTCCCGCCGAGCGCTCGCTGAACAACTGGCTGCGCTTGATCGCGCTGATTTATTTGGGCATCGGCATCTACGTCCTGCTTCGCCGCTGGACTGCTCCCGGGTCTACGCACTTCTACATTTTCTGCCTGGTTTCGTTCATTGCCTACTCCTTCAAATATACCGGCAAGCTGAATGATTTTGATTGGACGATTTACTGGGGAAATATTGTTGCGGGCGTCCTGCAGCCGGCGCTGTTCCTTCACTTCGTTCTGACATTCCCTGAGAAGCGGGAGTTCGTGCGCAAGCATCCCTGGCTGCTCGGAGTTGTCTATATCACCTCGGGGCTGCTGGTGGCCGCGCACGTCATCGCCATGCGCTGGCTCCAGGCCA
>JASICF010000307.1 GCA_030044775.1 Candidatus Sulfotelmatobacter sp.
GGAACACCTACAACTCCGGTTGCCGCGCCCAGGGCGTTGGGATTGCCAAAAAGACTGAAATCCAGAAGAAAGTAGCACAACGCCGTGAAATAGATACCCCATTCGCAGGCCAGAATGAGGCCAGCGATAAACTGCTTCTCTCTTCCGGCTACCGCCGCGCGAGCACCGACCGAAGCATAAAGGAAGAGTAAGAAAAGACTGCAGACTTTGAGCAGGGCCATTTCGGGGAGGTCCGATACAGCCGCGGAAACAATTGCCGAGGCGACGCAAAAGAGCGCCACAAGATGGAAAGCCGAGAGGCGCGGCGAACCCGGGTTCTTTGCCCAGACGATGAGCCCGCCTAATGCGCCTACTCCCAGAAACAACCAGCGCAATGAGTCGGCGGTGGTATAGAACGGAAGAAACGTTCCAGCCCAAAGAAAGCTGCCCATTAAAAGCGGGAAAAACAGCGACTCAAGGTGGGCAAGGCCGGCAAGGGCGATTTCCAGCGCCAGAATTCCAGCAAGAGTGGTCGTGTTGGCAAACAAGCCTGGCATTCGTTGCACGAAGGCCAGAAGGAATCCGAATGCGACCAGTCCCGCGAGCGTGAAAACAAATTTACGCCGTCGGCTCATGTGTCCTCCGGCGCATGGCGCTCAGGGCATTTGCTATCCCATAGGCCCAGGAATCGGGAGAAAATGCCTGAATCATTTCCCAGCCCCTGATGCCCATTTGGCGTCTCAGCTCGGAGTCCTCCGCCAGCCGAGCCAGCGAGCTTGATAACTGCGAAATGTTTGCCGGAGAAACCACATGTCCATTCCATCCATCTTTCACCAGATCTGAAGCGCACCCGGCAACGCTGGTAACAACCACCGGCCGCCCGCACGACATCGCTTCGTTCACGACGAGCCCCCAAGGATCGCTGTGGGTGGGCAAAACAACGGCGTCGGCGAGCGCATACAGGCTTGGCAAATCCTCTCGATGCAGAAACCCGACGAACCGAATTGCGCCCGGCTTTATGCGGGATGCCTCTTCCATTAATGCGACCTGGTCTTGGCCGTGACCCGAAAGCACCAAACCCACTTTGCTGCGCAGGCAGGGATCGAGGCGCGCGTAAGCGCGGAGCAGATCGAACAGACCTTTCTCTTTCACAAGCCTGCCCACGTATAGGAAATAGCGTGAGGGCACATCCAGCAAGGCTCGCAATTCAAGCTGTTGATGACAGTCTTGAGCCAGCGTCGAAAAGAAGTCGATATCCACTGCATTGGGAGCGCGAAAGATGCAATCGCGCGCAATCCCAAGAGCTCTCAAATACTCCTCCGATGCGGTACCGGGCACTACAAAACCCTGGCAGAGACGCAAAAAAAGGATTTTCAAAAATTCGATCAGGCGATGTCTGCTACGTTGCTCGTGTGCCGTGCTCTCAGACCACAGCAGCGCGGGCACCCGGTGAGATCTGGCCCAGAGAACGGCCTGCCAAGAGGCCACATAGTTATATCCACCACAGATCAGCACGTCAGGTCTAATCCGATTGAGGGCTTTGACTACGCCACGATTGAGTAACAAATGGTGCTTCCGGAATCGCCGTCTCCACGAAGGGAGAACGTCGTAGCGGAATTCGATCTCCTCTTTATAAACGCGCCACTGGCGCCAGGTGGGATCGGTCTCTGCCAGGAAGATGACATGCAGATCCAATTCTTTCCGCTTCGCCAGCGCATTGAAAACGGGGATGCGGTAGGGAGCGATGATCTCAGTGACGATCGCCAATTTCGCCCTCGAGCGGGAATCCTCCGCCTTGACCGCTGAGCAGTATGGAGTTTGAGCAAGCGCCATTTCCGCTACTCGTTTGCACTCATCGTACAGCCCCGAATTGCGCGGCCAGAGACTTTCGGCCCAGCACAATCGATACCGTTCCATAAACTGCCACGCCCACGGCGACGACCAACAAAGGACGCGAACTGAACGAATTCGCGAGGCGCACAGCAACAACCATCAACAACGAAGAGAACACGGAAACAGCGATGATCCGATTTTTCCAAAGATCCTGCAGTTCATGAGGCATCAACAGATACGCGGTCAGTGCGACTGCGAACTCTGCGACGACGAAGGCGACGCAAACTCCGAGCAAACCTAGTAAGTTAACCAATGTGAGGGAAAGCAGAATGGCGCTTGCCGCTCCCACCGTGCCTGAAGCCAGATAAGCGCGGTGACGCCCCATCGCGTAAAGGACCGTTCCTGACAACAGCGAGGCCATCGGTGCGGCAAGCAGATACGGCGCCATCCAACGCACCGGTTGAACTGCCAACGTGTAATTTGCGCCGAGCAGCCAGGGCACTACGAGATGCGCGGTGGCAAAGGTACCGAACATGAGTGGAATACTCACTGCTGCCAACAAGGCAACGGTGGCATGCACAATGCGGCGCATGCCGGCGGCGGATTGCGCCGCAAGCGCCATGCGAGGCATCAGGACGCTTAAGACGAGGCTTACTAGATTTCGCAATATGTCGACAAAACGCACGGCCGCAGCGTAGAGGCCGAGGGCATAATCACCCAGCCACCAGCGCACTATAAGATGACCCGAACGAGAGTAGATGTTCGACATCGCGGTGGTCGCGGCGTAATGCAGGCTGGGCACGAGAATTCCAGCCCAGCGACCGGGAGAAACCGATAGGCGCGGGCGAAACCCCTGGCGCCGCAAGGCAATCCAACCTACGAGGTTCGCGAGCAAAGCTGAGCCAAGAATGCTTGCCGGAAGCCAGAAAATATCTTTTGGCGATCGAACGAGAAAAACGATGCCCAGTGCATACAGGAATTGCTGAATCAGGCTGAGCGCGGAACCAACGTGGAACAGTTCGAGCGAGGACAGCAGGAAATCGGATCCCGTCAGACCGACAAATAATTCGGCCACGCCATACCAGCGAAATAATGAACGCACGAGAGGACGAGCTTCGAATCCAGCGACTGCAAGGAGCGTCCCGGCGGCGACAATCACGCAAAGAAGACGCATGATCAGAAAATCGGAGACTACACCGGAGGCGTCGTTGCGATGCGCCGCAACTTGTTGGGCGGCGTAGGTGATCAATCCAGGATTTGCCAGGATATTGAAAAAAGCGCACAGAACAACTACATAACTCCACTGGCCATAAATTTCTACACCGAGCCGTCTCACGAGCAGCGGAAACGTAATCGACGTGATCACCAAACCCAGCATCCGGGCAGCGCCAACGGAGAGAAGGAATCCGCCGTAACGCGCGACGGTGCTCGATGGTCGAAGGGAGGGGATCATTTGGGCAGCAACTCAGTGCGGAGCAATTTGTCGCTGAGCAATCCCTTGTCAACAAATTCTTGCGCAGGCACTTCGCGCTCGCACGCTCGAAGCTCGGATTGAGCTCGAGTTTTGCTGGATATCTTCCGAAATACATCGGTCCACTGCCGGGCGACGTCATCCCAATTGAATTGAAGGGCGTGCATTGCTGCAGCATCGCCGAGCGATCGCCGCAGGCCGGTATCCGAAAGAAGACGATCCAGACTGGCCGAGAGCTCAGCGTCCGATGGCGCCTGGAAACCGGTCTTTCCGTCGACGATATAGTCGCTGCGATAAAGATTCATCGCAGCACACGGCAAAGCGCAGGCGCTCGCCTGCAGCAGAACCTGTGGATTTCCTTCGAGAACGCCAGGAAAAAGGAAAACATCAGCGCGCCGCATTTCTTCTCCCAAACGTTCCGAAGACAAGTGCCCCAGAAACGTAATGTTGGAACAACAGAGTCGTTGCGCAAGTTCGCGGCAATGTTCTTCCGTCTCACCCTTCCCCGCCAGGCGAAATTCAACATGCGGCAGGCGAGCGGCTTCGCAGATGACGAACTCAACCCGCTTGCGGGGCTGAAATGACCCGGCATACAGTACGATCGGGATTCGATTTTTTGTTCTTATCGGCGCAGGAAAATAAAATCGGCGATCTACTCCGTCGTAGATCGTACCGGCGCGGACCCCCAACACCTGCCGAATCGAATCCGATACATACCGGGAGTTTCCAAAAACGGCCTCACCTTCACGGATCGATCGAGCGACCATGCCCGTGGCCGTCGACTGGTTCATCACGGTCACAATGTAACTGATCACTGCTGTCTTGAGTCTCAGGTGCTTTTTCAGATCGAAAAACAACTTGTCGAGAGGACCGGTGCGCGGGAAAAAATAGATATCCGGCGGAGGAAAAAGACAGCGTGGAAGCAGGCGCAGTGTATTGCCATGAGTCGAACATCTGAATAAACGCGTATGGCTCCGCGATTGAAGGCGCGGGTCGGGATCTCCTTCACACAGCATAGTCACATGAAATTCTTCTGGAAGCCGCGCGACAATTTCTTTCACTGTCAGGTTTTGCGCATTCGTGTTCGAGGCGTCCGCACACGAGGGCGTGAATATCTTGATGGGACGCGGATCGAGACTGGTCA
>JASICF010000308.1 GCA_030044775.1 Candidatus Sulfotelmatobacter sp.
TCTCAAGACGGCCGACATCGCCGGTCGCGAACCATTGAGACGCCTCGACCGGAGACAACTGACCCTCGGCATCGAGATAGCCGGCCATCAGATCAGGAGTCAAAATCTGTACCTCGCGCTCGGCTCCGGCGGCCGAATTGTTGCCATGGTGGCTTTTATGTCGATCACTGTCTGGTTGATCATCGTCTGGTGGGTCATTCTCTCGTCGATCGTTTTCTCGTCGATCATCGATTCGACGATCATCGATTCGCGGATCGGGATCCGCGATTCGCAGGCTGACTCCCGGCAGAGCCTCGCCCACATAGCCTTGGCCGCCCACGGAATTTCGGGAGCGGGCGGTTACGAATAGAGTTTCCGAAAGACCGTAGTTTTCGATCAACTGTACGCCATAGCGAACTTCAAATTCGGATTTCACTTTCAAAGGAAGCGGAGCAAATCCCACAAAGACGTGGCGAATGGACTCGCGGCAGAATCTTTCGCCCGTTTTTCCGCGGTCCATTCGCAGAAGAATCGACAGAACCGTGGGAGCCATCCAGAGCGTATTGACGCGGTAGTTTTTCGCCTTTTCCCAGAAATTCAAGCTGGATCGGGCATCGAACACGTGGTCTACGACCACGCTCGCGCCACAAAGAAATGGCAGGATGAGAAGGTTGTAGAAACCTCCCATGTATGCCATGGAGAACGTCAGGTAAAAACGCGAGTCTTCATCGATGCCCTGAGCGTCCGCAAAAGCACGCGCGTTGCGAATCATGCTTCCCAGTTTGTGCGCCAGCCCTTTGGGTTTTGCCGAGGTCCCCGAGGTGTACATGATCGCGATGAGGTCCTCGGCGCTTGCGGTTGCAAGGGGCACAAATTGTTCGCTGGGTTCGAGGTCGCGGATTCGAAGGAGATCAAAGCCGGCCGCGCGTTCGATCACGTTTTCATCTGGACCTGTCGCCAACTGGAGCACGTTCGCGTGCAAGCCGCGTGCAAGAATCGCACTCGATTGGCTGACCACCAGCATTCTTGGTTTGCAGTTGGTGAGGATAAACTGGACATCGGCTTTGCTCAGCGAAGGATTGATGGGAACGATCACCACTCCGAGATAAATGCAGGCAAAATAAAAAATGGCCAATTCGCGGCAATTGGGAACGATCACCGCGACACGATCGCCTTTGCGCAGGCCCCGGCGGGAGAGTTCCGCGGCCAGGACAGATGCCGCACGGTGGAATTCGCCATAGGTCATTGCGGCGCCCGTGGTCGCATCCAGCAAAAATATCTTGTCATCCCGCCGCTGAAGCGTTTCGATAACTCTTTCGCGAATCGTCATTGCGCCACCAGGCGAGTTGGCTCCGCGGACTTCATCAAGTTTGCGATTGCCGCCCAGCGATCCATCTGGCCGCAGTAGGCGTGGCTGGGATCGAGCCGCAACACGGGGCGTCCGGGTAACTCTGCTTCAAGGCGCGGAAAATAGCCGTTGGTGATTACGATTCCATCCGCCGACAACAATTGATCAATAGCGACTACATCGGCGCTACCCGGCGGACACAGAAGCAAGGCAATACCGGTGCGCAGATCGAAATGCATGCGATCGGAAAAATCCTGCATCTGCCAGCAATTTTCCGGCACGTCCGCGGGCAGAACTCCATACACCGCAACGTGGTCAAATATTTCGCAGCAATGTCGCAAGAGAGTTGGCGAGGGCGAGCCGTAGACCAGCAGGCAAAAAGCGCCGTGGCGCTCGGCGGCAGTGAGTAAAACATCCTCGAGATAACTCGCGAGCAGCCGCTTCGATCGCACAGGGAGCAATCTCTCAGGGTCGACAATGTTCTCCACAGATTCGGGCCATTTGGCCGCCCACGAACCCCCATCCCGATCATTCAGGAAGAGAGAAACGTGGTCCGCGGCGATGGACAAGACTTGTTGGAGGATTTCGAAAGAACCATACACGACTCGGCCGAGCACGATCGGTCCATCCGAGAGAATCAGGCCGGCCAGCACCAAGCCAGGAGAATACGATTCCGCCGCGACGAGTTCCAGCACGGGGCGGGCCCGGCGTTTGGCACACGTGGCGATCATTCCATTCACCAGCGAAAGCACGGCCGAGAATGAACTGCTGATGTTGTGCGCCGAAATTCCAGGAACGGCAAACGAAGTGAGGGTCTCGCGAGATTTTTGACCGCTTGCTTTGGGCAGACTGCGAGCAACACGATTGAGAGTGTTTTCGTCGAGATCGACGGGATCGAGCTTGCCCATCGCGACGACGAGCCGGCGCAATTCGACGCCATGTTTGTGGGCGGCCGCAGCAACCTTCGGCAGAAACGCGGAGTGAAACTGACTGCATCCCATGGCCACCGACATCATGTCGTAGAGGTGTACCTGCGACATCAGCGGGCCGATAAATTCCTCGGCGGCGTCCATCACCTCGAAGAGATCGATGCCGGTCTCGATCCCCAGATTCTGAAAGACCGCAACGGCGATTTCCGTGGGAACGTTGCCAGCGCTTCGCCCTAAACCATAGAGAGTGGTATCGACGAACGTTGCCCCACAGCGAACCGCTTCCACACTATTTGCGACCGCGAACTGTAGATTGCTGTGTCCGTGAAAACCGAGACTACATTCGCATTGAGCCCGGGCGGCGTCCATATAGCGCCGGACGGTTTCCGGAAACATGCAACCGGCGGAGTCCACGCAGTAGATGGCATGGGCTCCGGCGGCAACGCCATCTCTTGCTTTTTGAGCGAACTCGCCGGCAGAAATGACGTAGGTCTTCATGAAATTGAGGAACGGCTTCAGACCCAATTTTTTTGCTTGCGTCAGATACGGATAGGCTTGTTCAACTTCCGTGGCGTTACAGCCGATGCGAACGAAGTCCAAACCGGCGTCCCGCGCCGACTCGAGCTGATCGGCGGTGCCAACGCCAGGGATGAAGAAACATCCGATTTGCGCGCCGGGGGCGGCACGCTTCGCGGTCTCAATATAGCGCTCATCGCTGGAGAGGGTTACGCCTTTGCCAGCTCTTGCCGCGCCCAAGCCGACGCCGTGACCGACCTCGATCCAGCGGAATCCGAGCTTTCCCAACACTCCGGCCAGGGCCGCGGTGTCATTTTCCGTGAACTTGAAATCGACGGCGTAGCTTCCGTCGCGCAGCGTACACTCCAGAATTTCGACGGGCTCGCGGTCTGGCAATTGAGGCGGCAGTTGATCGTCCATCCGAACCTTCTGGCGCAGACACGCCACTCCGGTGCGTCCTGCGCTGGATTTTTGGTTCGATTTCTGCGGGCAGTATACTACCGGCGAGACGGTTGAAATCCCCGGTCAACGTAGCGAATGAGATACCTCCGCCACCGGTGGGTACGGGGCTGAACGCGGCATGAATGCAGATTTCGCGTCGGCGGAGGGGACGAGATCGACCAACAAAAAGGCGCAGACCCAGAAGAACACGCAAAGATACGAACCCACGGCGAACAGCCAATCTTCAAAGCCGGCATGCACAAGGCCTGCGACGATCACCAGCGCGAGGGGAGTGCACAAATCCGACGGGTTTGCAGTTGCCCGCACCCTGCGGAACGCGCGAAACACTCTGTGAAGCAAGATCAGCAACAGAGCCAGAAAAGGCAGAACGCCGAGTAATCCCAGATATTCGCCAATGGCCAGATAGCTGCTTCCATGTTCCCGATTCCATCCGGGAGTAGTGTGAACCGAAGAAGGCATGGAGGTAGGCCGAACACCGCCTAATTCGCTGGTACCAAAACCACTGCCAAACCAAGGGTGCTGTCGAATCACCGAGAGCGTTTCTTCCCAGGGGGAAAGTCGTGAGTCGAGAATCTCGTGGGAGGAGGCTGGATCTTTATAAAGCATTCTGCCAGTAAACGAGGAAACCATGTCATTCGCGCGCGAGGGACTCACCACGGCAATAATCGTAAGAAAAAACAGACA
>JASICF010000309.1 GCA_030044775.1 Candidatus Sulfotelmatobacter sp.
ATCTGGGGCCAGCGGTACAGCGGCAACAGCGCAGACATCATCTCGTTGCAGCAGCAGATTGCCGGCGACCTCGCCGACAAGTTGCGTTCGAAACTCAGCACTTCAGAAAAGCAGCGAGTCACTCAGCAGGGCACGCAAAATCCGCAAGCCTACGAGCTGTACTTTAAGGGACGTTACTCCTGGAACAGGAGAACGAAACATGATATCGAGCAGTCAGTCTCGTATTTCAATCAAGCGATCGCCAAAGACCCGGGTTACGCTTTGGCCTATTCGGGTCTGGCCGACGCCTATGCAGTTTTGCACAGCGTAGGCGGCAATCCGAGCGAAGTGTATCCGAAGTCGAATGCCGCCGCCCGCAAAGCGCTGGAACTGGACCCGACTTTGGCCCGCCCCCATGCCGTTCTGGGGAACAACGAGATGGAGTACGACTGGGATTTTGCCCGAGGGGAGGCCGATTTCAAGAAATCCTTCGAGCTCGATCCCAATGATGCAACAGCTCACCAATGGTTTGCCATGGATATCTCCGAAATTGGAGGCAGGGAGCAGGAAGCCGTCGCCGAGGCCACACGTGCTCAGCAACTCGATCCGCTGTCACCGATCATTACCACGGTGGTCGGGGAAGTCTACATAAACGCACGACAATACGATCAGGGCATTGCCGTATGCCAGAGGCTGGCTGGCGAGAATCCGACATTCGCGCAAGCGCACTCCTGTTTAGCCTCTGCCTATTGGGGCAAACGGATGTACTCCCAGCTCATTGAAGAACTGAAGTCCTATTGCCAGCTTTCCGGCGATCGAGACACTTGTGACTTCACCGCCGCCCTGGAGCAAGGATTTAACTCAGCGGGCTGGAAGGGCGCTCTAACCAAAAGTATTGAAATCGCTAAAGTGCAACGCAAGGCTGGATATGTGTCTGCGTACAACGTTGCCAGCCTCTATGCAGACCTGGGAGACAAGGATCAGGCTTTCCGGTGGCTCAACGCCGCGTACCAAGAGCGTGATGCAAGTTTGTTAGATTTGAAAACCGACTTCTTACTCGATTCCATCCGTTCCGACCCACAGTTTGCAGAGTTAGTGCGGAAAGTGGGACTACCGCAGTAGCGAAGACCATCCGCTCTCGATATCCCGGTACGGTTGCTCAAGCGATTACAAGTTCAACTGTTGATAACAGGCGATAGCACTCATTGAGCCTTCGCGGAATGTTGCGTGGGGAACGTCGAGTATTGAACATGGACCAAGCACCACTTGCCGTGGGATTTGCGGTAAATCTGCGTTTCCGCGGCATGGAAGGAAAATGGCGCTCCATCTTTGCGTTGCCTGGCAGCGAAATCGCCTGTGAACTCCGTCCACGCGAAATCACCGTAGGAGTGAATAGACACCGTGTCAAACGTCAGCTTCCGCTCCGAATAGGAGTCTCTTAACAAAGCGTAAAGCGCTTTAATCTGCTGCGTGTCTTGCCAGCGTCCCGCCGGATTGGTTAGCGAGTCTTCCTCTGATCCGCACCAGACTTGCGATCCTAGCTGCGCATCAGCTTTGTTGACCGCCTCCGCATACGCATTCATTACATTTCTGATGTCGGCGTCGTCACCCTCCTGGGTTTGAGCGGCGAGCAAAGGATAGACAACCAGGGCCAACAGAACGATGGTTGTTGCGCCAACGAAATGCGAACCTTCGCCGCTTGGTAAGTAGTGCCAGAGGTGAGTCATAACGACTTCATTCTAGACGAGGGGGAGAGTCGGGGCTACGTTCTGGTGTTCAACACTCATGATTCGTGTTCCAGCGACGACGAGATACACACTGGCGAAAACAGGCGTTTACACTCAAGCTTCGGGTTTTTTCGCTTCGGGTAAATTGAAGGCAATCGGAAGATGAGCGAAATCGGGACATTCGACAGCTAGACACCCGGTCTGCCCCGTCTGGTGCGGATACGCCGATTGATAAACCAGATGAGGCAAACAACGAGAAAAATCTGAGGAAGTGTTGCTTATCGGCGGGTTGTCGGCCAACCTTACCTTACAAGATTAGCGAAGATTTGCTCGTCAACCATCCTGAACGAGGTTGCGCTCAGGGTGCCTCGAAGTCGAGGGCGTAAACTTCCTGCGAACCTACGTCGTGCATGAACAGTGTGGCGCCGTCTGGTGTAAGTCCGAACCAGGTGTTCCAAGGCGTCACTACGCGCCTGAAATCCCTCAAGCCGGCCACCTGCTCGATCTTCTGGTCCGAGATGCGCACGCGATAAACCGCCTGGTCGGTACTGTACCCGTTATCGAAGTAAACAAACTTGCTGTCGGCAGACCAGTCAAAAAATCCGATCGTCGTCTTGGCCAGTTCGGACCATTTCTGTGTCGCAAAGTTGAACAGTAATAACTTCTCGCCAGCGTCGGTCGTGGCAACAAGGTACCGTCCGTCGGGAGAGGGAGCCGGAGCGATGAGGTTGTCGGAGTCAGGAATGTTGCTGGTTTGCATGGTCTTCAGGTCAACCGAACGGACCGTCGAATGGCCTGGCTCAGAGAGATCGTTGAATGTAAGCGCAGTTCCGTCCGCGGCCCAGCCCAGATTCACGACGTTGAATTCTCCGGCATTCAGTTCGCGCAGCGTGCCGCCTTCCGCTGGGACTAGATATGGTCGAGAATGTCTTCCCGGTTCTGATGCGGAGATGGCGATTTCCCGGCTGTCGGGAGACCACCGGGCTGTAAAAACCCAGAGGGGCGCAGACGTCAGCTGCAGCTTTTCGCTGCCGTCGATTCGACACCGCCAAAGGTTGCCTTCCGGATACGACACATAGCTGACCCATCGGCCATCTCGCGAAAAGCTCACGGTGCGGGCGGAAATCCCTCCCAGATAGGGCGAGAATTGACCTGACTTGATATCGTAGCGAACCAGTTCCGATCGTGGTTGTTCACCGATGACGTAGATACTCTTGCCGTCCAGACTCGGCTGGGGCGAGTAGAAATTCAGCGGCCCGGCGGTCAATTGGACCGGCTCCCGGCTTATTTTGTGGAACCAATCTGCCTTCTCCCGAATGGCCCAAATGTCAGCGCGCCCCCAATTGTGAACCGTCTGAAAAACAAAAATCTTCCCATCTGGCGTCCAGTTACCGTTCGAAACATCATCACCCACGCGCCAATGTTCAAGTAGCCGACGATAATTGCTGCCGTCTGCAGAGACTTCTGCCAGCATCAACTTGTCAATCGACGTCAGCGTGAACCGGAGAGATTGGTGGTCCGGCGACCAACGTAGCCAATAGGCGCCTGCCGTTGCATCTCCCAGCTTCAAGAAGGCATGTGACGCACCGGTACGACTCACTTCGGTCAACTCGTTCCCATGACTGACAAGCAAGTCTCCATTCGCCATCCAGATGGCATCTTGCCCCGCCATATCCGTAAGACGGCGAGGTGAGCCGCCCAGCGTTGGCACAGCGTACAGCGGCTGATCTTCCTCCGTGCCCGAAAAGCTCCCCACAACCAGCTCCGACCTGTCAGGAGAGAGGTTGTCCAAGTCTGCGTTAGGGAACGGCATAGCGATGGGAACGGTGTCTCCTCCCGACGCCGATACCTGCGCCACACCAAAACGTCCATGAACGGTTTCCTGGACGTATAACCTCGGCCCATCGGTAAGCACAGTGGGAGTCGTTTGCCCGAAGGAATTCTTCTGCCAGCCATCGTGGGTGATTTGCGTGTAACCAGTGATTCGCGGCGGGGGCAACGTTGGGCGGAACAGGTACGCCAGAACCGCTGCGACAATCAGGATGGCGGCGGAGCTCGTGATCAGTTTGCGCCAGGAGCGAGACCGGGCAGGTGTTGGTCCGGCAACCGTTGCTGTAATGCCGTAGGCAGATGTTACCCCGCTTCGCCCCGACTCCACTCCCCGCTTCAGCCGCTTCAGATCGACGCACACTTCGGATGCGCTCTGGTAGCGGAGCTTGCGATCTTTTTCCAGGGCTTTGTTCGTGATCTGCTCCAGTTCCACGGGCAGATTGGGATTCAATCGCGCCGCCGAAGCCGGAGCCCTGTGCAGGATCGCATCAAACACCATCGCCGAGGTGTTTCCGGAAAATGCCGGCAGCCCGGTCGCCATCTCATACAGGACCGCGCCGAACGAGAACAGATCGGTCCGAGCATCCAGTTCCTCGCCGGCAGCCTGCTCCGGTGACATATATGCGATTGTTCCCACCGCTGTCCCCGGACTCGTCAGGTGTACCTCGCTCATTACAGTTGGCGCCACGCCGAGTGACGCCGGTGAACTGCCCTGCCCGGAGGTTACCTTCGCCAAGCCGAAATCCAGGATCTTCGCATGTCCGTGTTCGGTCACGAAAATGTTTGCCGGCTTGATATCGCGGTGAACGATGCCTTTCCGATGAGCCGCGTCCAAACCTTCTGCAATCTCCACGGCGAGCGAGACCAATTCTTCGGTCGGCAAGGGCCGGCCCAGAATGCGATCGCGCAGGGTTCTGCCCTCCAGTCGCTCCATCACAATGAAGTACTGGCCATCTTGTTGCCCAATCTCGTGGATGGTGCAAATGTTGGGATGATTCAGGGCGGAAGCCGCCCGCGCCTCGCGTTGAAAACGTTCCAGCGAAGCCGCATCGGAACTCAATTCAGGAGGCAGAAACTTCAAAGCCACGCGCCGGCCCAGGGTTAAATCTTCAGCCTCGTACACTACGCCCATCCCGCCCCCGCCCAGCTTCTGCAGAATTCGGTAGTGCGAGATGGATTGGCCGATCATCGGGAGATGCCTGGCCTTCGGTCGCTTCATCTTACGAACGCGGTGCTCATGAGTCAACGGAAGATGAGTGAATCCGGAATTGTCGCCAACGTCGTCGCGGTTGGCCGACCATCACTTTCTCGGCAGGCATTGTGCGGACATGAACCGCCGCCTGCGTTGCTCCCGAAGTACCACACGTCATCCACCCAGTCATGATTCGTTATAATCACGCCTACGATCTTTTCGTCGGAAACTGCGGCCCATGCTAATGGCCAATCCTCATCTTTGAACTTCAGGGGCACGGGATTCGGAGCAAAAAGGTCCTCGAATGTTTCATTCTCACTGCTTCGATCAGAACCTGTACCGAGACATATTCGCAGGCTTCTGGTCTCCGAATGAACAGCTCACTGATCGTATTTTAGTTGAGCCACGTGGCGCGTCTTCGGCTCGGCTACTGATTGGCAGGCAATCCGGACAAGGTGGAATTGTGAGCTTAATCCGGATGTTACGCCACAACTGCTCTCATTGGTGCTCGCATCTGGAACGATTCACGAGGTTCGGAATCGCGAATCATGGCAGGCCTTTTCTCCTTCGTGCATAGAGGCTAAGTGAACAACTGTAATCTCGTCAGGGGACTATCCCAGCATCAAAAATGGAGTAATGCGAAAAAAGTTTAAGTCCGTGGTTATGACGGCCGTGCTGTGTGGATCTGTTTTGTCGGCCTTTGGCCGACAATCGGGGACGGAGGGCGCGACTAGAGCCGGCTCCATGCAACACGGACTGAGGACTGCCCGCCTGCTTACTCCCGACGATGGGCTGGCCATAATTTCTGCCGCGCTCGATGGGCAACGACACTTCACCTCAAACCGTGACTGTTCCCACCTCGTGCATGCAATTTATCAGCGTGCGGGCTTCCCCTACGAATACGCGGATGCCGACGATCTCTACGACGGTGTCGATGCTTTTCGCCGCGTTTCTCATCCACAGACTGGCGATTTGATTGTGTGGCATGGTCATGTAGGAATTGTCGTGCGACCATCGCGCCACATATTTTTCAGTTTTCTGAGCAAGGGTCCAGGAACCGACAACTATCAGTCCGCATACTGGATCGAACGCGGACAGGCCCGCTTTTATCGCTATCTCAAGAAATGATCTGTCGCTCTGATCCAATCAGGACGTATTCACCGGGCAGACAGGTATAGTCAGGATGTCTCAAGAACTGAGTGGCCTAGACTACAACCTTCGCAAAGGAGACCATGTCTGTTTGAGATGACGCATTTGTTTTTTGCGGAAGCAAGACTGTCCTTACAAGGAATGGGGTGGGTTGTCGGCTGGATTTGGGCGATCATCGCGGGCGGTGGCGGGCTGTGGCTTCTCTGGACAAAAGGTCCGTGGATGCTGACCAACGGTTGGTTCGCGCTGTGTTCTGGACTCTCTGCATGCCCGCAGATCGCGTGGTTGTTGAACAAAT
>JASICF010000310.1 GCA_030044775.1 Candidatus Sulfotelmatobacter sp.
AACGGATGGGGCCAATGGATCCGCGCCGATCATGAGGGTGTCGGAATGGACCGCACCGTCGCGACCGGAACTGGGTTTATTGGTCAATATTTCCCGTCAGTGCGGAGGATCTATGAATCGTTGGCAAACATACCCGACGATTTGATTTTGTTTTTTCACCATGTCTCCTATACCCACCAATTGCATTTTGGCAAAACCGTCATTCAAACCATCTACGATCTGCATTATGATGGCGCTAAAAAGGCGGCGGATTTTGTTTCCCAGTGGAGTTCTCTGCATGGGCGAGTCGACGACGACCGCTATCATGACGTGCTGGAGCAACTCAACTATCAGGCCGGGCACGCGATAGTGTGGCGCGATGCCATTAACGACTGGTTCCGTCGCCTTTCAGGGATTGCAGATGCAAAAGGACGAGTGGGCAATCATCCGCATCGCATCGAGGCCGAATCCATGGAATTGAAAGGCTATATTCCAGTAAGCGTCACGCCCTGGGAGGACGCCTCCGGAGGAAAAGCCATCGAGTGCACACTGACGGGCGAGCCATGCACGGCGCAATTTCGTTTTAAGGGCGCGCCCGGCCGCTACGAGGTCGATGTTCAATATTTCGATCAGAACAATGGGGTCTCGAAGTACCGCCTCTCGATTGGCGCGCGATTGGTAGACGAATGGCTTGCCGATGGATCATTGCCGGCAACACGACCCAACGGCGATTCCTCAACGCGGCGAGTAATTCACGGCGTAATGCTCTGGCCGGGAAACGAGTTGCGAATTGAGGGATTCTCTGACCGGGAAGAACGCGCGCCACTCGATTATGTGGCGCTTCACCGGGAGCGGTGACGCCTGGCGGTTTTACGACCCGTACCAGTGCGAGCGTTGAGGCGTTCGCCCGCTGGCGGGATCGTGCACTATCGAAATCCTATTAGGTGGGAGGGTTAGGACTTAAGATGACCTGGAAGTCCCATTCCTCCCAATACTGCGCCGCGATCAGAATCCCCTTGGAGTTTCGAGTTATCTGCCCGGGCATACCGCGATTTTCTATCCTGGACCCCGCCGCGTTTGGCGCGCTTGCAACGCCTGTTGCTCCTGCTGGTGGCGTTGCTGAAGTTCCTGAGTTTGCTGTTGATGTTTCTGCTCCATTTGCTGGCGCGTAGCTGCATCGGCTTTGTCGTGGTCGGCCTGCAGATGCTCCTGGTCCTGCTGCTTTTGCAGCTGCTGCCGTTCTTTTTCCTGCTGCGAGTACAGCTTATCCTGCTGCTTCTGGTATTTCTTGTCGAGCTTCGCGTCGCCGGTGTTTGGAGCCGGAGCCCGGTCATGTGACAAATCAGCGGCATGAACGGCCGGGTTTGGATGAGTAGCGTCTGCACTCGCGGCACCAGGATGACCTGCCGGAGGATGATACGGAGCTCCCTCAGCTTTAGCCTCTGTTACGTGGCTTCCGGAGAAATCCCCAGGCCTCGATGTGGCGGCAATGCGAGGCTTGCCCTGGTTGTTGGAAGCGCGCAGCTCAGGATTCGCGCGCGCCGCCTGCACGTGCTGCGCCTGTTCATTGGTGGGCGGAGTATGACTCTCACGCGCGGCTGCTTCCTCTTCGGCCGTGGGACGTGCCGTCGTTCCACCCTGCCCGCCGTTATAGCTGACGTGGCTTACCGTGGTGCTGTTGACCACCGTCTTGGTGTAGACGTTGTGGATTTCGGTGACGTTCACATTGACGACAGATTGGTTGTAGAAGAAATGGCCGCCCTGCCAGTAGCCGCCCTCGAATCCAACCCCGAAATAACCGAAGCCATAAGCGATGCCGCCGTAAAAGCCGATGGTCGGGCCCCAGAAGCCCTCATGAAAGGCAAATACGCCACCGCCCCAGCCCCACCACGGAGGAGTCCACAGTAGGCCAACCTCCGGCGCGAGCACCCAGGTACCCGGAACCCAGTAATAATCGTTGACGTCGGTATCCCAGGCCCAGTAGCCGGGCGTCCAGATGTAATCGGGCGCGGGGCAAACGGGTTGTTCGTAGAGGGGCAACGCAGGGGGAGCAAATCCAACGGTAATACCGACCGCGACCTGGGCGTGCGCAGGCGGCACGGTACAGATCGCAGCAAGTACAAAGAGAAAAAAACCAACAAATGCGGTTTTGCGCATTGTGCATTCCTTCCGCGAGAGGCAGTGACTTTATCCTCCGAGCACCAGTAGCAGGTAAAGCACTTTAGCCTCAGTAGAATTTTGATCATTGACAGAGTGCAAAACTTGAGTAGAAGGTTGCTTCTGTGTCTGAGAACCGATCACGAACATGCCTCCACTACCTGTAGACACTTTGTGGTCGGCGCTTATTTGCGCTAGACGGGTCCATTCGGACTGATTGAGAAAGAGCGGGTGGGCAGCGCGGAACGCATTCCGGATCAGGTGTCACCGCTCCAACGAAATTAGGTCAGTGAGGGTAACCGCCATTTTTACTACAGCAATCACTCGGCGAAGGGTAGCATCCAATGTGACTCCGATCTGAGACTTCAACCCATGGATCATTTGGCAGCACACGATGTAATGGTTGTATTCCTCGCACTTGCTGCTCTTTTGGCGAGCGCAAAATTTGCCGGGGAACTGGTCAAGAAATTTAATCAACCCTCCGTGCTTGGTGAAATCATCGCAGGCATCCTGCTGGGTCCGACGGTTCTTGGCCGCTACCAACCCACTGTTTATGCTCTGCTGTTTCCGCACACAGGCCCGGTGGCCCTGGTCCTGGACGGGATCATTGCCATCAGCGTGGTCTTCTTTCTTCTCACCGCAGGCATTGAGACTGATTTGGCCAGCATTTTTCGCCAAGGCAAAAGCGCACTGCTGGTCAGTTCTTTCGGCATGGTCATCCCATTTGGCTTCGGATTTCTTTCGGCTCAGGTATTCCCGCAATTCCTGAGCGCCGGTGAAGGCACCAACCCTATTGTGTTCGCTCTTTTCATGGGCACCGCGCTTTCCATCTCCGCTCTTCCCGTGGTCGCCCGTATCCTGATTGATCTGGAACTGCTCAGGACGGAGATGGGCACGATCGTGATGTCCTCCGCCATGTTCGACGACTTAGTGGGTTGGATTCTGTTCGGCTTAGTTCTGGGAATGATGAATCCGCGGGCTGGCACCGGACATAGCGCCCCACATACCATCATTCTTGTTTTGAGCTTTGCGGTCCTCATGCTAACCGTTGGGCGCTGGCTGATTCACACGATTCTTCCTTTTATCCAGGCCCATACCACTTGGCCGGGAGGTGTTCTCGGTTTCATTTTTTCTTTGACGCTGGCAGCGGCCGCGTTCGCTGAATATGCGGGCATCCACGCGGTATTCGGTGCGTTCATCACCGGCGCGGCAGTTGGCGAATCCCCTCACCTCCGGGAGCGCACCTCCGAGCACATTCACCAGATCGTTACCAATGTCTTCGCTCCGCTGTTTTTCGCCAGCATCGGTCTGCACACCAATTTTGTGACCAACTTTCATGCGGGTGTCACCTTTTTCATCATCGGCATCGCATGTCTAGGGAAAATCCTGGGTGCGGGATGGGGTGCGCGGTTGGGCGGCATGGACCTGCGCACTTCAATCGGAGTCGGCCTGGCGATGAACGCCCGCGGCGCGATGGAAATGATTCTCGGCATTCTCGCGCTGCAAGCCGGTCTGATCCGCGAACCCATGTTCGTGGCACTCGTCGTCATGGCTTTGGTAACGTCGCTCATTTCTGCGCCGGCGATTCGAATTCTGGTCAAACGGAAAAAATCGGTCAGTCTCAAGGAAATCGTTTCCGGCGACTTGTTTCTGGCCAATCTCCGAGGCGACACGAAAAATGGCGTATTGCAAGAAATGTGCAGCGTGGCTGCTCCGCTTGTTGGCAACGCTCCAGAGCGCTGCTTTCGCCTGGTCAGCGAGCGTGAGCGCGTCACCAGCAGCGGCTGGCGTTTCGGAGTAGCCGTGCCCTATGCGCGCGTCAATGGCCTGAGTCGTCCGATCGTCGCGATTGGGAGGACTGAAAAGGGCATTGATTTCGACTCGCGCGACGGCCGGCCCGCGAAGCTGATTGTGTTGATTCTCACTCCAGATAACCAGTCTCAGCATGATCTGCTGGCCGATGCGGGCCAACTCTTCAGCCACAAAGAAGTGGTGGACCGCGCGCTCGCCGCTAACAGTTTTGTGGAGTTGTTGGCAGCGTTGAATGCTCCGGTGAAGTAAGAGAAGGACCCCGCGTTGTGGTGCACTCGCAGTTCCGCGAGGTCGTGTTCATGTTCGGGGCGCAAGCACCCTTTTCCATCGCGCGCTGATCCAGTATTCACAAGAATGTCGCCGAAGAAGAAAATTAAGTCCTGCATGTGAAGAAAATTTCATTCGCCCGCCCGGTTTCATTACTCAAGAAACGTTACTAACGTGCTAGGGGACTTTCTCAAGGGTTTCCCGGACTCAGCCAGGGAAGAAATAGCTTAAACGCCCTAGCTGCCTAGCGTTCGAAGGATGCCAGCTGCAGAGCCGGCGGATATTTTGGGCCTCGGTATTTGCGATCGACAGTGGAAACTTGATTGCGCATACCCTCCTGTGAAGGGAGCGCTAATGCGCAAGTTGGAAGCAGTCGTCGTCTTATTGTTGGCGTCGGTGGCCGCAAGTGCGTCGGCCGAGCCCTCGGGAATCTCATTCGACCAAACAGTCGATCGCGTGGTGGAGCGCGAGCGCAAGTTTGTCGCAACGATGAAGGAGATGCATCCGCTGGCTGAGACTTATATTCAAAATCTTCGCCAGGACCAGGACCGTGAAGTCGAGCCAGTCAGCGATCAGTATTTCCTTGGGCGAATTTTCTTGAGCGATGGTCTCCGCGAGTCACTGTTCAAGACACGGCATTCCGGATCCGACTTCTCCAGCGGCCTTTCATCGGTCTTTTCGGAAAAAGTTGTGCCCAGAGGTTTCGCACAGATGGTGGTTCTCGACGGGAACTTCCAGAAAAGCAATTATCGTTTCAGCTTCGTACGGCGCGAGTTTCTGGGAGAAGTGCGCTGTATTGTCATGGATGTTCAACCCAGGGAGAACTCCCACAAAGGATTGTTTACCGGAAGAATCTGGGTCGAAGATCACGACTTCAACATTGTCCGCTTCAACGGAACCTATTCAGGCAGCTCAAAATACAAATATTACCTGCACTTTGATAGCTGGCGGTTCAATTTGCGGGCGGATATTTGGCTCCCGTCCTACATTTACGTGGAAGAGTCAGGTGCACAACCGGGCAGTCCGCTGTCTCATGATGTGCGCTTCAAAGCACAAACGCGGTTGTGGTCCTACGACCCAAAACAACTGAGTCACGACGACGAGTTTACCCAGATCAAAGTCGAAAGCTCCGTGGATGATCGGACCATCGCTCAAGATAGCAGCCCGCTGCAAGCCCAACGTATGTGGGAACGGATGGCAGAAAACAATGCGGTGGATCATCTGCAGAAGATAGGCTTGCTTGCCCCACCCACCAGCGATGTAGACAAGGTCTTGCAAGACGTGGTCGACAATCTCATCATCGCCAACAAACTTGAGATCGAACCGGAGATCCGCTGTCGGGTGCTTCTGACCCTGCCGCTGGAATCCTTCACAATCGGCCACACCATTGTAGTCAGTCGCGGCCTGCTGGATGTGCTGCCGGACGGAGCATCTCTGGCGGCAATTCTCGCTCACGAACTCGGGCACATCGCATTGGGTGATCGCGTCGATACCAAATTCGCCTTCAACGACCGCTTTTTCTTTCCAGATACCGAAGCTTTTAGACGTTTAGACTTCGAGCGAAACGCTGCCGATGAGGAAGCTGCCGACAATAAAGCTCTCGAGTTGTTGGCGAATTCGCAATACCAGGACAAGCTGTCGAGCGCGCGGTTGTTTCTCACCGCGTTACATGATCGTTCGCCGCTTCTGACCAATTTGATCAGGCCCCAGATGGGCAACAGAATGGCGTACGGAAATAACATTCGGATGGGCCGACTTCTGAACTCGTCGCCGGGTTTAGAAAAACGCCGCCTCGATCAGATCGCCGCTCTTCCAATCGGCAGCAGGATCAAACTGGACCCGTGGAGCAATGCAATCACCATGATGAATACGAACCGTGTTGCTCCGTCGTCGGTGAGCGAAAAGATGCCGTTCGAGGTAACTCCATTTTTCCCCTTTCTAAGATATAGCCAGCCCGATCACAAGCTGGTGGCGGAGAATCCCGCGAAGTGACTGACTTCTCGGACAGCATTGGCACTTGGTCCTTGAGCTGAATGCCCTCTCCTACCTGCACTGCCGATCGGAAAGGACGAAATGAGGAACACAATACGAACCACGCGTAAGCTTTCGTTTTTGATGATTATGCTGATCGGGACCGCCTCGGCGCAGAACCTGGTAAGCGCACCGTCACCAGCGATGACTGGCCCGGCTTACGATTTCAGTACTGGCTACACCTATCTCGCCATGCCGATTGCCGGCGCTGGGCAGGTGCGCCTCAACGGCGTCGACGCCAGCGGCTCTATTTCCTGGAGTCCGCGTTGGGGGGCAACACTCGATACAAATTACCTTCGCGCTTCCGACATTCCCGGCATCGCTCACCAGGCTTATATGCTGAATACCCAATGCGGGCCAGAGTTTTATCCCTTCGAGCACAGAGGTGCCCGGTTCTTCCTTCGCGCGCTCGGCGGTTCGGCACTGATCGACGGAGCAGTGCCTGGCGAGAACGGTTTCTATCACGGATGGTTAATACGTCCGTCTCTCGCAGCTGGGGGAGGATTCGAGCAAACCGTCTCTGGGCAATTCGCGGTTCGATTCAACGGAGATTATTTGCGCACTCTGTTCTATGACCCCACCGGAACAGCTCTGCCTCAAAACAATCTTCGGTTAGGCGTCAGCCTCGTTATTCGCACGAAAAAGAGTGCGTTACGGGAGCAGACGGCATGGTAAATACTCTCGCAGCCGGGGCAAGGCACCTACGGTTTCGACAACCTCCCTCATTGAGTTTCTGAGCAAAAAACTCCCACGGAAGTGGTGAGAGCTACCTCCCCGATAATCGAGTTCAGGAGCCGTTTTCACAAATGCATACGCGTCTCTCGCTATACATATCGTTGATGGGGCTGTTCTTACTTGCGGGTTGTGGAAGCGTCGCGTTTTCTCCAATTAACTCGCCGAGTTCGCCGTCGTTAAGGTCGATTACAGTTACCGCCGCGAATGGATCGATCACGGCCGGGCAGAGCGAGCAACTCACGGCTACCGCGAAGTACAGTGACGGCAGCACAAAGAACGTTACGTCCAGCGTGAGTTGGAGTTCTTCATCCGCCGGCGTTGCAAACGTCGGCAAATCCGGATTGGTGACTGCAGTCACCGCTGGCGAAGTCAGAATCGTCGCTGCGCTCGATGCCGTCAGCGGATCCATGAGCTTTACCGTAACTCATACCTTGACATCCCTCTCGGTCGTCTCCTTAGGGAATGTTTACACCACAGCTGTTAGTTCGACACTGCAGTTCAATGCCTTCGCGCACTACAACGACGGCACTTCGAGCAATGTCACCAGCACCGCAGCTTGGGCATCCAACGCGACGACAGTTGCTAGTATCAGCAGCAGTGGGCTGCTGACGCCAGTTGCCGCTGGCACGGTGAGTGTTGAAGCTACTTACAGCGACTTGACAGGTTCCGCTAGCGTAAGCGTGACCGACAATCTCCTTTCACTCTCGATTGATGCTGGCGCGAATGCCGTCAATCTCGGAGGTTCACTGCAACTGACCGCGATGGGTACATATCAGGATGGAAAACCCCCGCGACCGGTCAGTGGAGTGACCTGGAGTTCGTCAGCGACCAA
>JASICF010000311.1 GCA_030044775.1 Candidatus Sulfotelmatobacter sp.
CTGACTCACGAATTTGTAGACGACCAGTACGATTGCTGGAACACGCTTCGCCCGGCGATGGCCGAACAGGGAATTAGGGTGCTCGGCTTGCACGAGCTGGACGCCGAAGCGCGGCGCTTTGTCGACGAATATTGCGCAAAGGAACTGGATCCGCTGCTCACGCCGGTGACCGTGGATCCGTCGCATCCGTTTCCGCGGGTCATCAATAAGGCGCTGTGCCTGGGACTTCTGCTGCGGCGGCGGCGCCGGTCGGCGATTACGTACACCGGAGTGGTTTCGGTGCCGCGGGCTTTGCCGCGACTGGTGCGATTGCCTTCGGAGAGCACGACCGACTTCATCTTTCTTGCCGATCTGGTCGCATATCACGCGCACAGGATGTATCAGGGATACGACATTGTTTCGTCGGCTCCGTTCCGCGTAACCCGCAACAGCAATCTTTATCTGCAGGAAGAAGAAGCGCGCAACCTTCTGGAATCGGTGCGCGCCGAATTGCACAACCGCCGCAAGGGCGATGCGGTGCGAATGGAGATCGAGGCGGACGCCGACCCTGAAATTATCGAGCGCCTGAGGACGGTTTTTGAGCTCGATCCCTGGCAGGTGTTTCCGGTGAATGGGCCGGTGAATCTTTCCCGGCTGTTTAATGTTTACGACCAGACGCCGCGATCCGATTTGAAATACCGTCCGTTTACGCCGCGGGAGCTGCGGCTGACGGCGAAGTCGCAGAATTTATTTGAGGAACTGCGGCGGCATGACATTCTCTTGCACCATCCTTACGATTGTTACGATGCGGTGGTTTCGTTTATCGAGTCGGCGGCGGAAGACGATCACGTCCTTTCGATCAAGCAAACTTTGTATCGCACCAACGAGCATTCGCTGATTGTGCCTTCGCTGATCGACGCGGCGTCGCGGAAGGAAGTGACCGCCGTGGTCGAGCTGAAAGCCCGCTTTGATGAGGACCACAACATCCGCTGGGCGCGCGACCTGGAAGATGCCGGCGTGCAGGTGTTTCACGGGCTGGTGGGGCTGAAGACTCATTGCAAACTGTCGCTGCTGGTGCGGCGCGATCCAGACGGTGTGCCACGCAGTTATGCGCACATCGGCACGGGAAACTACAACGCGTCGACGGCGCGAATCTACACTGACCTGAGTCTGTTCACGGCGAATCCCGAGATTACCCGCGCGGTGCACGATGTTTTCAGTTTTCTCACCGCCTATGCGGAGAATCCGAGCTATGACCCGCTGCTGGTTGCGCCGCTCGACCTGGCCGAAAAAGTGATTGCGCTGATCGATCGTGAAGCCGAACATGCGCGGCTGGGGCGCGAGGCGAGAATCATCGCCAAGATGAACGCGTTGCTGGACAAGAACGTGATTCAGGCGTTGTACCGGGCGTCGCAGGCAGGAGTGGAAATCGATCTGATCGTCCGGGGCATTTGCGCGCTACGGCCGGGAGTGCGCGGATTGAGCGACCGCATCAAGGTGCGAAGCATCGTGGGCCGATTTCTGGAGCACAGCCGCATCTATTATTTCGCCAATGGAGGCGAGGAAGAGATTTACATCGGCAGCGCCGACTGGATGCCGCGCAACCTTTATGAGCGAGTCGAAGTGCTGGTGCCGCTGCGCGATGAACTCCTGCGCGAACGAGTGCACCGCGAAATCCTCGATGCGTACCTGGCAGATAATCGCAAAGCTCGCATTCTTTTGCGCGATGCAACTTATATTCGGGCGTGGCAACCGCTGCATGGCAAGCGCAACCGCAAGCCGCCGATTGGCGCGGCTGCGTTCGGCGCGCAGGATTTTCTCATCAGCTTGGCGGAAGGCAAGCAAACCGCCCTGCCGATGCCGCAACGGCCGAGCAGGCGCAGGGTACTCGCGGGAAGGGAACGGTAAGGCCAGATGGTTATTTACTTTCTACGACATGCCAGCGCCGGCGAGCATCTGGCGAGTCCGAAGAAAGACGAAAAACGGCCCCTCGATAAGGACGGAATCGAGCAGTCCGGTTACGTTGGCCGGGCGCTGGCTGCGATGGCAGTTCCGGTGGACGTGATTATTTCGAGCCCGCTGAAGCGTTGCACGCAGACGGCCTCGCTGGTGGGCAATGAGATGGGATATGAAGGCAAGCTGCAGATCGAAACTGCGCTGCGTCCGGAGGCGACGCTCGCTGACTTTCGCAAACTGCTGGAAAAATATGCTGCACAGGAATCCATCATGGTTGTCGGACACAACCCGAATCTCAGTCAATTCCTGGGAACAGTGATCAGCGATTCGGGATCGGAAGCGGCGATCGATTTAAAAAAAGGAGCAATCGCCAGGGTCGAGATGCGCCGTAACCGGGGAACGCTGCAATGGTGCATCACGCCCAAGGTGCTGCGCACGCTTTACGCCGCGGCAGTGGAAAGCTCGCGCCCGAATACTTCGCGGAAATAGGCGGCGTCGTTTTCGATCGCCCACAATTCCAAATCCACCCCCATGCGCCGGCGGGGAACGAGCGTGAGATGAACTTCGGCTCCGCGATGGCTCACCCGCACCCTTTCCACGGCGCGGCTGCGTCCGAGATTCAGAGCACGCGCCAGTCGCAACAGCAGAATCGCTTTCTGCACGCCGCTGCGATCAGCAGGGTCAATGTCTTTCATGGGCGCTTCTTCCATAACCGGCCGTGATTTTCCCAGATAACGAGCGATGGCCGCGATGATGCGTCGCTGCTGTGGCGTGTAGCCGAGAATCTCCGAGTTGGAAATGATGTAATAGGTGTGGCGGTGATGGCCGTTACGGTTGATGTAATCTCCGACTTCGTAGAGCATCGCAGCCGCCGACAGCCATTCGCGAAACTCTGGCGGAAGGTTGTGGACGGAACGAAGCGCTGAAAAAAGAAACATGGCCGACGCCCGCACATCGAGCGCATGTTTGATTTCCACCCGATAGTGAGTCACCGCTTTGGTGATCGATTCCCAGCGTTCGGACTCGATCTGCCTTCCGGACCGCGTGCTGCGGTCATGATCGGCGGCCATCTGGGCGAGCAGGCCATCGCGCAGTCCGAGTGGAGAGTAACGGAAGCCCTTCAGATTGAAGCGCTCGAGCAGTTCGTGATAGACGACCGCCCCGGCCACGATGATCTCGGCACGCCGCAGGCCGATGCCTTGAATCTGCCGTCGTTGGGCCAGTTGCAATCGCGCCAGCCGCTTGGCGATGCGCGCCATTTCCGAGCGCGAAACGATCAGCCTCTGACGGATTCGGGTTTTCCGCAAGTGGGTAGCGACAGTGGCCAGGGCGGCGGCAGTGCCGGAGGTTGCGATCACGTGCTTGATACGGGCGGCCGCGATGCGAGCTGAATTTCGATTGACTTCGCGGGTGACAAATCCGTGCAGCCGTTTCAGCTCACCCTTGCGCGGCGGATCGTGCCGCAGGAACTCGTCGGTGAGCCGCACCGCGCCCAGCGGCAGACTTACGGTGTCCCGAATCTGCCCGCTCTTGGAAACCGTAAGCTCGCAACTACCGCCGCCGAGATCGATCATTAACGTGGGCGAACCGTCGACGTGGAGATTGGAAATCAGACCCAGATGAATCAGCCGCGCCTCTTCCAGGCCGGAGATGACCTCAACCTTCCAGCCGGTAGCCGAGCGCACCCATTCCAGGAAGGCCTGCGAATTGTGCGCGTCGCGCAGGGCGCTGGTTGCTACCACGCGAACCGAATCGGTGACCACCTGTTGCGTGGTGCGATGGAAGCGGCGCAAGACCTTGACGGTGTCGGCCATCGATTCGGGAGTGAGGAATCCGGAACGGAATACGCCTTCCCCAAGGCGGGTGACTTCGCGGTCTTCATGGATAGGCTTAAGGCGGCCACGGGCGAGGCGGGCGATTTTCAGGCGTACGGAATTCGAACCGATATCGACGGCAGCGAACGTGGGCATGAGATGAGCGCCAACAGTTTACATGCCAAGAGGAAGATGGTCATCAGGGAGAGATGGAGGCAGTGACAGTGCGCGTCGAATGTGGATCTCGCGTACGTCACCGTGCTACTCCTCGCGAACTCCCTCGCTCCTCAAAAAGGGCTTCACTCGGGATGCGCAGCCGAAAAGATGTTGCTGTAGTCTAGAACTGAGCCACTGCGGATTTGGATCAAGCAGGCTCGTTACGCCGCGGAAACTGCCTGGCGG
>JASICF010000312.1 GCA_030044775.1 Candidatus Sulfotelmatobacter sp.
AATCGGTTCGGCATTGCTTCGCATCATCAAGTAAAGTTCCTCGTACCAAAGCATGGACGGCGATGGCGTGGGTTCGAGCGGTGCGCCGGTCGCAAAAAACAGACACGACAGGCCAGCCTCCTGCAGGATCGGAACCATGACAGTGAGTGTGTTCTGCAAAGCGTCGTCGCACGTCAGTAGAATTGGGCGGGGCGGCAATGCGGCTTTTTCTTCAACCCAATCAAGAAAATTGGCTGGCGATATGACGCGGTAGCTTTTTCTTAACAATTCGAGCTGCCGCCGGAATGACTCCGCAAAAACGAGGTTTGCATCCAGCGCCCGATCCCGCACCTTGTAGCCAGGCGGAAACACGCCGTGGTACGTCACAACCGCAGGTCCGTCGCCAGCCCTGCGGCGAAGGTATCCGCTATGGGAGAGCACTGGGAAAACGATATGCTTAAGGGCCGGGCTGACAAATCTCACGATGTTATTCAGACGGTATTCGGGCGAATTGTAACTCACTTGGGACCTGACATGGTTGCACGAATCTGGCTTCGCTTTGAGGCGCAAAGAAGACTATTGTCGGAAGAAGGCAGCGCAAGCAGTGCGGTGAAACCGGAGGAGCTATTGCGAGTAACTGTCCTCGAGAAAATGCAGGATGATGCCGAATTGCGGGCTTCCTGGAACAGTCTCGTGATGCAAATGAACCGCCCGGAGGTGTTCTACACCTACGAGTGGGCTCTGGCTGCCAGCCGCGCCTTTGAAGGAACATTGCGGCCTCTCATTTGTTTGGTCTATGACTCGGACCGATTGTGCGGAATTGCGCCTTTGGCGATCGCTCACGAAGATCCCGGGAACGTGTTCTTCCTCACCGCCGCGACCGCGGATTATTGCGACGTTCTAAGTTCAACTGGAATGCGCCACGCAGTGTTGAGCTCGGTATTCGGCGAGCTTGCGAAATTGGCTACCCATGACGTCACATTAACCAATGTTCCGTCAAACTCTGTAACGTGCCGCGAGCTTTCGGAGATCGCAAAAATCAACGGTTTTCTTATCCATAAGCGCCCCGCGTACCAATGCGGACTGATTCTTCTCGGAAATCAGGAAGAAAGGCAAGCGCTTCTTGCGGCGGTTCGGAAAAAGGAGAAGGAGAAGCGCGGCCTGAAGAAGATGGAGCAACTGGGCACAGTGCGCCTCGCTCAACTGAAGCCGGAGAAGGCTGAGGAAGAACTGCAATCGATTTTTTCTGCGCAGATTGGTCGCTTTTTGGCAACCGGTCGAATAAGCCCCTTAGTGCGCGCCGATCGACGGCAGTTCTTGACGGAACTGGCCCGTCTGCTAGGTCGACCGGGCTGGCTGCAAGTCAGCCGGCTGGAAGTGAATGATCGTCCCGTTGCCTGGAATTATGGTTTTGGTTTTTACGACAGTTGGTTTTGGTACCTGCCCGCGTTTGAAACGGAATATGAAGCCTCATCGCCCGGTTCTTGTTTGCTTCGGTTCCTGGTTGAAGCAGCTTGTGCCGATCCTTCAGTGATTCGGTTGGACCTCGGCTTGGGAGACGAGGCCTACAAGGAGCGATTTGCGAACGCTGTTTCTTCAACCTGCCATTTTCAATTGTCCACCAGCCAGTTGCGGTACTGGCAGTGGGTTGCCCGCGATCCCCTAACCGAAAATCTCAGGCGGTTTCCCGGAGTGGAGAAAACCATTCGGAGAGCGAGAGATGCGGGCCGTGATTTTCGAAAACGGGTTCAAACCGACGGGACGATGGCAAGTGGCATGTACTTATTTCAAAGGGCGGCAAAGCCGTTGCTCTCGAAAGCGGAGATTTGTCTCTTCGAAGCTAATGGTGCGGCGTCGCCGGACGATGACTCCGTAACGCTCGTTCCCCTCGGCTGGAAGGAACTTACCGATGCCGCCGTACGGAACGCCGATGATATCCAGACACTGCAATACCTGATGCGCTGCGCTTCCCGCTTGAGGATCGGCGCTAGCTCCGGATCAGTTCTGATGAACAGGGACTCCGAACCGGTGCACTTTCTCTGGGTTGATCGCTACGACGGTTTTCATTTATCTGAAATTGACTATGAGCTCCACGGCGCCGATCCCAGCGCAGTTATGCTCTTCGATTGCTGGACACCTCTAAGGTATCGAGGGCATGGACACTACGCAAATGCCATTCAGGCGGCCGCGGAGAGTCTTTGGCGCCAGCATAAACAGGCCTGGATTTTTTCCGCGCGGAAGAATGAACCCTCGATGCGGGGAATCCGCAAGGCTGGGTTTACGTATCGGTTTTCCTTGGTGCGGAGCTGCCGGTTAGGCCGCTCGAGTGTGAGCCGGCAAGAGGGGATCAAGACGTTTTCGGAAATTGCGGGATGAGGGCGGCACATTTTAGCTCCGCACGTGGGCCTCGCCCAAATCCAATATTCAAGCTTTCGCGCTGGGATCCCCAAGATCGGCTTCCGCCATCTATATCTTTTAGCTATTACTTCCTCTTCTCACTATTTCTACAACCCGCTCATAATCGTCTACGCTGGAATATTCGATCAAAATCGATCCATGGCCTTTGTGGTCCCTGACCTTTACCCGCACGCCAAGCAACTGTTGCATCTCCTCCTGCGCTGCGCGAACATTCGGATCGATCCAGCGGGCTGTGCCACCTTGTGACGACGCAGTCGATGCCGGCAAAGCCGCATTCAGGCGCGCGATGCGGTCTTTGAGCTCGTCCCACTTCATTTCTCCGCGCAGCAACTCCTCGCCGACCATCAGAATGTGCTCGGGATTCTGGAGCGACAGCAGCTCTCTCGCTTCGCTGAAGCCCAACC
>JASICF010000313.1 GCA_030044775.1 Candidatus Sulfotelmatobacter sp.
ATGGAGATTTCTACGGCACAACCGTCGGCGGCGGGGCGAACAACACTTGCGAGGATGGCTGCGGCACGGTCTTCAGAATCCGCGGGGCCGCTTTTACGACCCTACACAGCTTCGGCGGTAGCGAAGGGTCTACCCCCTTTAATGGACTGGTTCAAGACACAGATGGCAACTTCTATGGTCTAACCGGCGCCGGCGGCAATTCTACATGCCAATCAGGTTGTGGGACGGTGTTCCAGATGTCTGTGGGGCTTGGTCCGTTCGTGAGCTTCGTGCGAAGCTCAGCCAATGTCGGGGATTACGTTGGCATTCTAGGACAAGGACTCACCGGAACTACCAGCGTCTCGTTCAACGGGACTCCTGCAAGCTATATTGTGGTCTCTGACACGTTTGTAACTCCAACGGTTCCAGGCGGTGCCACCACTGGTTTTGTGACGGTTACGACCCCCAGCGGAACCCTGACCAGCAACACGCAATTTCGCGTCGCGCCGTAGCGGAAGGCGCGAAGCCGGCCGATCATCATCGGGCAACACGCTCGCTCAGAGGCGTTGTTGTCCCATTTCCGTCTGGAAGATTAAGTTCCCGAGCGCCATCGGATGCGGCTGATCGACAAGCAGACCCGTTGCGGAGCGAACTCTGCATGACCCACCGGCTAGATGCGCTCGCTGGCTCTGTTTTGTTTCCATCTTCAGGTATAATTCGGCGACTCTGGGCGGGCTGGATCTACTCACCTAGAAACAAACGCTAGACATTGGAACGCAGGCGCGTGCGGAGGGTGAACACCCCTGTGATTTCTGTACACGTGTTCACCACCGGCATGCCTCTTCCTGGGGGGCTATGTCGATGACGGGAATCTATCAGCAAGCGAGCAGTGAGCGAAAATTGCGGCATGAGTTTGGCCTTCGATTTGGTTCGGCGGCAAAGTACTCGATTTGGCTATTCGCAGTGCTGGCGTTCCTGGCTTCATTCGCAGGTGGCCAGTCGGCCAGCCAACTGAACGGTAGTGTCACTGACCCGACCGGGGCGACGGTCGCCGGCGCCAAGATTACGCTCACGGATACGACAACGGCCTTGCAGCGGACGACCACAAGCAACGGTGCCGGCCTCTACCAATTCCTCGATGTGCCTCCGGGTGATTACCGGCTTGAGGCAAAGGCGGCCGGCTTCGCTGCATATCTCGCGTCGAAGATCACGCTCGTGGTGAAGACTCCATCCACCGTCCACATTCAACTTCAGGTTGCGGGGGTGGCGGAATCGGTGACGGTTGAAGGACAGGCGCCGCTGATCAACCGCACGGACGCGTCGCTCGGCAATGTTGTTGAGCAAGACCAAATCGCTGAGTTGCCGATTGCCGATCGCAACGTGGTTCAGTTGCTCAGCCTTCAGCCCGGAGTAGCCTACCTCGGGAATCAGAGTCAGGCACTGCAAGACACAGATACGCGCAGCGGCGCGGTGAATGGCCTGCGCAGCGACCAGTCCAACGTGATGCTCGATGGCATTGGCGTCAACGATCAGAACAATGGTTACGCGTTTACCAGCGTCTTGAATGTGCCGCCCGACTCGGTAGAAGAATTTAGGGTCACTACTGCCAATGCCAATGCGGATTCCGGCTATTCCAGCGGAGCCCAGGTCGCGCTGGTGACCAAGAGCGGCACAAACTCTTTTCACGGCTCGGCCTACGAGTACAACCGCAATACCATCTTCAGCGCCAACGATCCGTTCCTGAAAGGAACCGAGCTAAGCAGCGGAGAGTCAAACACGCCGCCGAAGCTTTTGCGTAATGTATTCGGCGCGACGCTGGGAGGTCCGATCAAGAAGAACCGGCTCTTCTTCTTCACCAACTACGAAGGCCGTCGCGACGCTGAGGGAACCAGCGTATTGCGCGACGTGCCCAGCGCCACTCTGCGCGCCGGGGACCTTGTGTATCTATGTGCGACTCCTTCTCAATGTCCCGGCGGTACGGTCAATGGCGTGAGTGGCGTCCAGCCGGGCTACTATGCGCTGAATCCGACACAGATCACTGCTATGGATCCGCTGCATCTCGGCCCCAGTGCGGGAATCGAGAAAATTCTGAATCAATACCCCGCGGAGAACGAAAACGCCGGCGATGGCGTGAATATTCTGGGTTATCGTTTCGCGTCGAACGCGGATTCCGAGTACAACACTTACATCCTCAAAGGCGATTGGCACATCAACTCCAGCGGCTCGGAAACGTTGTTCTGGCGGGGAGAGATGCAAAATTTCAAAGAGCCGGGATTGCAGCAGTTCCCGGGGCAGGGGGCGTCGACAACTGTGCTGGACGACAGCAAAGGATCCACGGTCGGGCTGACTTCACTGATTTCTTCGACGCTGGTCAACGATTTTCACTGGGGCTACATTCGGCAAGGCGGGCAGACGGCCGGGGTCTCTCAGGACCCGGCGGTCTATCTCAATGGTCTCGACAACCTGGTGCCGTTCACTCGCTCGACAATTTTCTTTGTGCCAGTCAACCAATTCAGCGACACCTTGAACTGGACGCGGAGAAATCACACGTTGGAGTTCGGAACGGATTTGTTCATCATTCGCAACGACCGCAGCAGCTATGCCAACTCGTTCTCCGACGTGCAAACCAACGCGGTCTATTTGAACACAGGCGGAATCGCCAACACACCCAGCCCGCTCGATCCGGCAAACAATGGCTATCCGGCCGTCAACGAGAACTTCGGCCCTAACTACGACAGCGCAACGACCATCCTGTTGGGGATTTTCGCCGAGGGCGACGGCATCTACAATTTCTCGCGCAACGGCGGCGCTCTGCCGCAAGGAACGGCCATCGACCGCCGATACGCGATTAATGACTATGAATTTTATGGCCAGGACGCGTGGCGGATCACGCCACGGTTCACGCTGACCTACGGATTACGTTGGGTGCTTGAAGCTCCTCCGTATGAAACCAACGGATTGCAGGTGGCGCCTTGCGTGGAAGCGCCGGCAGGAGGCTGCACGAACCAGAACGTCGCCGATTGGTTTAATCACACGGCACAATTAGCGGCCCAAGGCCTACCGGCCAATAATGCGGGCGAGATTACTTTTGTCCTGGGAGGACCGGTAAATCATGGTCCCGGGCTGTGGAATTGGGACCACAAGGATTTTTCACCTCGCGCCGCTTTCGCGTGGGCGCCCGATACCGGTGATGGATGGGTCTCCAAGATTTTGGGCAAGAAGGACCAGTTCTCGGTCCGCGGCGGCTACAACATCGTCTACGATCACTTCGGGATTCCGATCGTCAACAGCTTCGATCAACACGGCTCATTCGGTCTCTCCACAGATCTCGGAAATCCCGCCGGCGTGGTAACTCCCGCCAATGCGCCGCGTTTTACCTGTCTCGTTCCGGGTGCTTCCGGCCAATCATGCTTGCCGAAGCCGTGTCCGAGTCTGAACGATCCGGGTTGCCTCTTCGGCCCGACTCCCTCAGGCTCGTTCCCGGTCACGCCGAGCAACACCGCTTTCGCGATTAACTGGGGATTGGACCAAAGTGTGAAGACACCGTACGCGCACATGTTCAATTTCTCGGTTTCGCGGCAGATCACTTCGAAATCATCCCTGCAGTTAGCATATGTGGGAAGCGTTGGGCGGCGTTTGCCTCTGCAGGTCGATCTAGCTATGCCCGACGATCCTACCGATCCCTCCAGCAAAACAACATACTTCCCGTCCGCCACTATTCTTTCGAAAGCTGCAGAGGCTAAAACCCCAGTCAGCCAGATTCAACCTATACCATTTTTTGAGCATTTCTTTCCTGCCTGGGCTGGTGTCGGCACGCAAACCAATCTGGGCCTGAACGGCCAGAGCTCATCAAATCCCAGCGGCGACAACTGCGCGCCGGGCGCCTTGCCAGCCAATCCGACAGCGACGCAGAATATTTATGAACTCTGGAATTGTTTCCCGCACAATGAAACTTTCTCTCTGTTCCTCATGGATTTGCCGGCGTCGATTACCGGATTGAGCCCGGCGCTCCCCAACAGCAAGTACGGACCCTACACGTTCTACCACGATCAGTTCTCATCGCTTTATGCATGGCGCAACATCGGAACGTCCGACTACAACGCGCTGCAGGTCACGTACAACGCCCGCTGGGGAGCGAATCTGCAGGGGCAATTCAACTACACATTTTCCAAATCGCTCGATGAAGCGTCAGCCGCGGAGCGTATCGGTCCGTATGAAGGCACGGGTGGTACGGGTAACGATTTGAACGGCGGCGGCATTGTCATCAACTCATGGGATCCGCTTTCGCTGCGCGGTCTCTCCGATTTCAATGCCTTCAATCAGCTCAACGCGAACCTCGTCTATGCCTTGCCGTTTGGAAAAGGGCAGATGCTGGTTGGAAACACGAATCCGGTGACCCAGGCTTTGATTGCCGGATGGCATGTCTCGGGTGTATTTCGCTGGACCAGTGGCTTCCCCATCACCGTCGACAATGGTTTCACCTGGGCAACCAACTGGAACATCGAGGGTGATGCCGAGCCCAATGGGCCGGCTCCTCTGGCTTCCAATCCAAAACATGCTTTTGTTGACGGCGTGGATATCGGCCCGGATATCTTTGCTAACCCGGCCGCAGCAGAGGCGGCTTTCCGGCCGGAGTGGCCAGGCGAATCCGGCGTGCGCAACAACGTCATCGGCGACGGCATGTTCGACATCGATACGGGAGTGAGCAAGGATTTCTCGCTCGGTGAGCGGAGACGGATCGAGTTCAGTTGGCAAGCCTTCAATGCGACCAATTCGGTGCGCTATGACGTGCGCGGCCCCGTCGGCGATTCAGCCCAGCCCTCGCTGTCCTATGATCCGTCGCAGTTTGGTAAATATCTTTCTACCTTGACGACGCCTCGCTTCATGCAATTTGCGTTGCGCTTTGACTTTTGAAATGAGGATGCCTGTGCGCTAAGTCAGACAGAAAGGATCAAGCAGAAACGGGGAGGGCGGGAGGAGGGTTGAAACCCCGCTCTAGACGGGCCGTTCGAAGTATGCACTGCGGATGGTGCAAAGGCAAGGCAAAACGAAACCCCGCGACGAATTTCCGTAACAGTCGCAGAAAACTGCATATTCGGCGCCAACTTTCGTCGAAAACGTTGCAGGTTTTGTCGTAGCAGAGACAACGACCGACTCTTCACCAGAAACTTCGTTTTTCCAGGGGTTCTCGCCGTATCAACTCCAACATCGAAGCCAGGCTGTAAACTCGCAGTGTGCGAGTAAAAATTCTGGGATCGGCAGCGGGAGGAGCATTCCCACAGTGGAATTGCGCCTGCGAAAATTGCCGCTCGCTGAGGGCCGGAAAATTTCGCGGAAAGGCGCGCACGCAAACTCAAGTTGCGATCTGCGAGGAAAGCGCGCCCTGGTTCCTGCTGGGCGCATCTCCGGACTTGCGAGCACAAATCGAAGCGACACCGGAACTTCATCCACGGGAAGGTTTGCGGCAATCTCCGATTGCCGGCGTCGTGCTGGCCAATGCCGATCTCGATCACGTGCTCGGATTGCTATTGCTTCGTGAATTGCAACCCCTGCGCATTTATGCCACGGATTCGGTTCACAGAATTCTCAAAGAACATAATTCGTTCTTCCGGATGCTTGAGCGAGTCGCCGGGCAAACAGTTTGGCAAGACATTCCGCTCGAGTCGGAATTCCGCCTAAGCGACGCAGGCGGCAACAGCTCCGGCATTGTTTGCCGCGCCTTTTCATTAGACAGGCACTATCCGGCTTATGTTGCGCCCGAACGTCAGGCACAGCTCGCGCCCAAAGAGGCCTCGCTCGGGCTCATGATCGAATCGCACTCCGGCAAACGGCTCAGCTACATGCCAGCAGTTCCCGGACTAGACGACGGATTGCTGCAACAGATCGATG